>CANQHU010000001.1 GCA_947623945.1 uncultured Clostridia bacterium
GACTGTTACGGCTTCCATCCGGTCAACGAGGATGACCAACTGGAAAACCGGTGTACCAACTGTCGGATGTGTATCCGTCATCCATAGTAAAAAATGCCCTTCGTGAAATTCACGAGGGGCATTTTCTTTTTTTTTTCGGGTTTATTTTTTTTGCGGTTTTTTACCAAAATCAGCTTTGAAGCCTAAGAACTTCTTTCCCTGATAAGTCTGCCAAGCCAGTTTTCCACTCGCCTTCGACTCACTTCCATCCTTCTTGGTAAACGGAATGGTAATGGTTTCTCCAGCAAACAGCTTTTGAATTTCTTCATTGGTAAAGGTGTGGGTAGACCATGAGCCTTTAATGCTTACCGTTTCGCCATGGAAAGTGCCTCGTACATATCCCTCTCGCAGTGGGAACTGCGCCTGTAGACCGACATATTCCACACCATTTTCTGTTTTATGCTTTGCCAGCTTTCCGGATAATTCCATCTGTTTTCCCTCTTTGGTGGTTCCCGTAAAGGAAATTTCTCCCCCATTGCACAAGGTCTGACATTCTGCATCCGAAAAGGCATATCCCATAAAACTCCGTTTAAATTTCACTTCTTCGCCATTCCAAGAACCGTAATAATAGTTAGCATCCCGGAATCCGATATATTGCTTACCTTTGTAGGTCAAATATCCCAGACAAACCTTGGTGCGAATCGGATTTCCATTGTAATCCTTTCCGGCAAACTCGACTTCTCCACCATTAAACAGGGTATTGAGTTCGCTTTGCGTAAAAGTATAGCCATTCATGGAATCGGGAATATGCACTGTTTGTCCTTGCCAAATGCCGTCCACTTTTTTGGCAACCTTCTGGAACGACAGGTTGCTAAAGTCAAAGGTCATATTCTGAATCACTTCAATATCGTGCTTCATCACTTCGGTAAACTTGGCAAAGACCTCTTCCTTTGTCGTTGTCCCTTTGATGACCTCTTTAATCATCGCCTCATAATTTCTGGTACATTCCGGCGTTCCCAGTGAAATTTCTCTCGCAATCTGATAAGAGACCTGTCCAATCGGAGATAATGCCAGTGCATCGTTCGCTTTGCCCGGGCGGACCAGTGGAAACTGGTTGTCCGGCCCAATCAACCGGGATACGGTTGAAGTCTGGGTGGCTGCCGTTCCGACATTGTGCTTTTCCAACTGTCCCAATATCCAGCTCTCCGTCGGTTTCTTCGGCGCCGTGCTTTTCACTTCATAAGCAAACAAATCAGCCGGCTTGCTGATGTCCGGAAGACTCTGAATGACATCTTCCGTGTTTTCATCCGGGTCGGTGACTCCGGCCTTGGTAATGATACGCACGCTTCCTTTAAAGGGAACCGGCGTTTCCGTCGTCTCATAATCGTGCCGCACCCATTCGGTATCTTCCAAAAACATCATTAAGAACCGTTCCGTAATCGTCCGGTAAATGGTAGCCGCGCCTTTGCCGTATTTAGTGTCCAGCTCATCAATCGTACTTGGCATCGTAATACCCGGACGCAACGCTCCGTGACTTCCGCCTTCTTTGACATGGGTTTTTCGGGGCTCCCGGTGAGTGAAGACTTCCGGAGACAAGCCCATTAAACGGATGATGTCATCCAAATTGGGCAGCATTTCCTCAAACTGTTCATGGGAAATGAAGTTATCTTCGGTTCGGGGATAGGTAATCACACAGTCCTCATACATGGCCTGCGTCAAATCGACCACTCGCTTAGACGAAATCCCCTTCGTGGCCATTGCCTTGGAAAGACCGGTTAAGGATAGCGCTTTCGGCGGGGCCGTATGTCCCGGCGTTACCTTCGTCTCTTTCACCATAGAGGTTGCAGGCAGGTTGCCCGGATTCCACGCTTCTTTGGTCGGAAACTGTTCGATATCCGGATTGGTCAAAACCAAATCACCCAGCTTGTAGCGGGACTCCCAGACCGAGGACGGCTTGTAGTTTGCCAATGCTTCAATCTGGTCGCCAACCATTCGGATTAAAGTTGCCTGTAACCGTCCGGTAGCGATAGGACGAGGCAAACGGTAGCCTTTTCTCTGAATCGTAATCGTTCCCATACGCACAATCTGCTGGGTTAAAAAATCCAGTCCGGAACGCGTCATACCGGCGACATAGGCGTCGTTTCTGGCCGTCACATCTTTCTTTTCCTTCATCGCTTTTTGAATGGATTTCGGCGCTTCATCTGCATGATATTCCCGATAGACCTTCCCTTTGTAGGATACATAATTTAACACTTCCTGTACCAGCACATCGCCTTCCCCCATAGGGTCAATATCGGAGGCAATCACCGGAATGTATCCTTCTTTTAAATAGCCTTTGATACTGGAAATCACATTTATGGCGCTTTCTTTGCGCTTATCATTCGGAATTATCTTCTTGTCAAAGTCAAAATAATTCGGCTGCCAAGGCAGATTATCAATGTTTTCAAATTTCCCAACAGTTTCAGCATAGTTCGGATACGCGACTTTCTCCGGCGTATCATATGCCAAAATATGTCCGAACAGATTGACAATCGCAAAGGTATCCCCCTCAAATGTGCCGCTCATACCGCCTAAGGCCGTGGCAAAATTTTGTGCTGCCGATGGTTTCTCGGCAATTACTAATAATTTTTCCATTGTTCCCCTTCCTTTCTTATCACGATATCTTTAGTATAACACGATTGGGACAACCAAACAAGACCGTCTCCAGTATTTGTACAAATTATAACACCCCATTGTTTTTAATGTACAAATGTGATACAATAGAGAAAACAAGAAAGGAGGCGTTGTACAATGATTCGACATATTGGCGTAGGAGAGTTTCGGAACCATCTAAAAACCTATAAAGACGAAGTGACGGCTGGTTCGGATACCGTGATACAGGTCGGCCCTAAAGGTGAGGCAATGCTCTGTTTATCCCCAAAAGGCTTAGAGCGATTGCAGATACGGCATCTGGCCAATCATACGCTGTTAGAAAAATGGAATGCCTTAAAACTTTCCAACACTTTAACCTTGATTGACGGCGCAGGCATGAAGGACTATTCGTTAGATTTCATTTTGACACTTTCCAAATTTATGGAATTAATCAGCGAATTGCTCGACTTATTAGCTCGTCCGGGTGCCAAGGAAAATGCAGAAAAATGGCAGATACAGTCGTATTTAAACGGAGATTGTACCTTTGGACGGTTTTCTGTCATTGGCCCGATGAGCAAACGGCTGTTTCGGGCAGACATCTTTGAGAATAATCCGGAAAAACCGGTCATTACCCTGTTGGATTATTTCTGGCGGTTAAAGCAGGAAACGGCATTTTCTGAGCAATTTACCAAAGAGGAGGCACTTTGCGCGGCTGGTATCGTCACGCCGCTTTGTGAGTTGGCGATTGCAGCAATTTTATTTCAGACACAGGATTTAAACAACCAACACCCGGAAACCTTGTACCGTCCATTCCAAGAAGTGGAAGAATGGATGCAGGTGTATCTCATAGGAGAAAAGGAGGAAACACTATGAAACGATTACACGGAGACACTTTGATTACCATTATCATTTTAAGCATTACTTCGGCTATTATGCTGGTCTGTTTTTGCTTAAGTTTTACACTGGGCTTTCCCTTTCATCGGGTAAAGGCTACCATTGTGACGGCAACTAAGCCGTATGCAGAAAATCCGAATAAGACCCATTCCAAGCAGCTACAGGGCGTGGAATTTACCTACGACGGATATAGCATCAGCCGAGCGATGAAAGCCGATGATTATTATGCCGGAGAAAAACGGACGATGTATTTTGCCAAGCGAAGACTAAACGAATGTACCTTTTTAACACCAATGGAACACGCAGGCTATGTGTTCTGGCGTATCGTCTATGTATTGGACATTTTCATCAATTCTGTTTGGACTTATCGGCTATTAAAAGGACCAATATCACAGGAGGAACCAGAACCCGTCCTTAACGAAGATGAGAACGATTAAAAGGGCACAAAAATATGGACTGGAAATTTCCAGTCCATATTGTTTTTCTTACTGCTGCGGTCCGCCATCATTTAAGCCTTCAATCTCCGAATCATCAATGGTCGTCGAATTTGGAGTCTCCTGCTCCGATTCCTCAGTATTTGGCATTTCCTGCTCCAGTTCCTCAGCAAAGGCAATGTCGGATGCCGAAATCACGGTACCATCCATAGAGGCAAGCTGATTTAAGCTGTCTTCCATAGAACAATCCAGTAATTCATTGTACTGGGCTTCCACATTCGCCTGCTGCATCAAATATGCAAAATGTTCGTCATTGACAGGAATATTCTGTCCCTCTTCGGGCTTTATCTGCGCATTCTCCGGAGCAAACAAATTATAAAGCTCTGCCGCAGAAATGCGATAGGCGCTTTCATAGGTAGGGCCTTCGGGTTCCGGCACCTTTGGAGCAGGCGCATAATTCCGACGCTCTTCCACCTGCGTCTGTACTAATAACTCTTCCTCATCAGTCAGTTCCTCTTTGTCTGACAAGCCGAAGTCTTCCAGCACGCCACGGCGGATTTCCTCATCTCCCTGATGTTCATACGCATAATATTCCGATAAGGGAACAAGTGCCTTCACACACTCTTCAGATAATCCTGCCATCCGATAAAAGGATTTTCTCTGGTCCGGGTCAAAGGTAGTATCCTCACCCGCTTCAATGCTGCAAATAATATTTTCCATTTGAACCGCTGTCTCAATTTCTATCTCTGTCGGTTGCTTTATTTCCGCATAAAAGGTAGAAATTCCGGCGCCTAAGTCAATATACTTTTGCGGATTGTTTTTTATGGCATCTACCGGAGCGGGCTGCAAAATCCGCTGCGTTAATTGCAGTGTGACCGCTCTGGCATTGGGATTGGCTGCCATTTCATAGGCAAACGCCTCATCTGTCATCTGCTCACATAATTTTGCCGTACTGATTAATTTCGCCTCACATACGGTGTATTCCAAGTCTTCCTTGGTATGCATATAAGTCGCCTGTTCCCGCCGCAGTAACAAATTTTCTACGGTCTGATGACTGTCATCATATGGTGTGTTCCCTGCTTTTACTTTTTCATATAACTCTGATAATTGTTTCCGTTTATTCATTCCTCGTCACGCCCTTTCTTGTTTTATCTGATTATAACACAAAGAAAGAACTTTTGTAGGGCCTTTGTCACTCTACAAGGAAAAATCTCCCTGTAGGTTTTGTAAGGTTAATCTCGCTGCAATTTCATCGGTCAATTCCGGCAGTGTATAGATAACCGCCTCAATCGCATTCAATTCCGCCAGCCATTGCCGATAATACCAGATTTCATCGGTTTGATACCGAAGAACTGGAACACCGGATAACCGGATTTCCGATAACTCGGGCTTGCCTATCACCGGAACGATTATCATGCCCGGTATCTGCGGCCGCCGTTTTGCCTGAATGTCAATGGCTATCTGTACCAAAGCGTCAAAGGTATCATTACTTAATGGAAACCGGACGGTTTCTAAGGCTTCCGGCTTGGGGAATGCCCGCTCCATCTCATCTAAAAACCGATTGATAGCTATCCAGTTAAAGCCTAAGGAATCGTAAGTGCCATCATATTTGTAATAGGTAGTATACGGCGTTAATTTTTCGTCCAACAGGCAGGTAATCAGCTTATCCCGCAGAGCATATAATGCGGATACCTTAACATAGGTCTCCGTCGAATCGCTTCGTAACTGCTGCACTAAGGCTTTCATTTCCTGCGTCAGCTTCCAATACGGATAGGTCTTTAACTCGCCCAGATATTTGTAAAAGGTCGGCTGCTCGGGTTCCGCTTTCGACTCCGCTTTCTTGAGAGTGTCCAGTTGCTCATTTATTTCTGCTAATGCGGCTTTCTTTTCCGCAAACTGTTCAAATAATTTTGTCATTTTCGTTTCGTTTTCCACTGGGTTCTCTTCCTGCTCTTTCCATTCCTGTAAGACCATTTGTTCGACCGCTGGCGCCTGTTTGACCAGTTTGGTTAATTCATCGAAAGATACCTGCCAACCGGTCTCCTGCTGTCCATGAAGGTGAAGTGTTCCAGTCTTTTTCGTATAAATCGGCGTATCCAGTATCCGCACCACAGTTTCTTTGTAAAGCGGCCGGTCATAAACCGTAATAGAACACATCGGCAGGATTTCCTTCCTTCCGGCTATCATATCTTCTAACAGATTGGTTAATACCGTCCGATGGTTTGCATTCTCTCCGTCAAAGGAATCCGAAGATGACTCCTCAGAGGCCGGAAATGCCTCATGCATCTCGTGTAAAAAGTCAGTAACCGCATCGACTTCATATCCAAACACATTCTTAGCTGGTCTGTTTTTATACACTGCCGTATAGGGGTCTAAGTTGGTATCCAGCAAACAGGCATTTAATTGTTTCTTTAATTTGGCTGCCGCTTCCAATTTGTCAAACTTAGAAGACGCCTCATTTTCTATATTCGCTACGAAATCGTCCATCCTTTTGACTAATGCTGCGTATTTTGACAAATCATCCAATGATGTTTCTGCTGATGTTGCCAAATCGGTTAAGGTCTCCTTTGTAGAATGAACCAGTCTGTTTAACTCCTTTGGCGAATGAACCTGTTTTGCAATTTCATTAAACAGCTCCGGCAAATCATTGACAATCGACGACATTTCCTCATAAAAGGATTCTGGCACGGTCAACTCCGTCCAACTGGCAGTTTCTCCACCTATGGTCTCCTGCACGGTCTTTGCCATGGTATAATTTCCTACATTGATAATCCACTGCTGTTCATTGGGACCTTCCGGAGCAATCTCAAAAATATCTACGCCATAAATAGGTGGCTTCTTTCCGTTCACCCGGTCTAAGCAAACCTGTAATAAAGCACTTTGATGTACCTTATTTTTTAAATCAAATCGAAAAACGGGCGGCGGATAGTAGGCTATCATCTTGGTGATGAATTCCACAACCGCCGGCGTCTCGTAGCCCAATAGATTTTTGGCCGGACGATTTTGATAACACGCCGTCAATGGGTTTAACTGCTCCGTATCTAAACAGACTTGCAGGCAATAGTGTAGTTCATTGGCCGCCTTCCATTTTTCGGCTTTAGCGGCCGTTGTGTCACTGAGAACCTGTTTATTTTTTACCAATAATTCTGTCATTTTCCACAAATCTTTTTTCGTCATTGAAATCATACCTCTTTCTCCTTTTCCTGCTTTATTTGTTCATCAAACACTTCTTTGACACACGATTGCAGCGCTGGTGTATGCCGGACGGCCCGCTCTATCGCAATATAGTTGGTCATCCAGTTCCATTGTTCCGGCTTCCAAACAAAAATATCGCAGCCGTCCGCCCGTACCTGAAATGCGTCCCCGGCCTTTATCACCCGAACGCCTTTGATATCGCTTCGTTCCCGACGGATAACCTGTTTTAGTACCGTGACCAAGGCATCCTTATGCAAACTGTCAAAAACATCAAACCAATCTTTCTTTTTCCTCAAGAAACCGCCTCCTCTGCCTGAATCGCCTTTGCCACATGAGCGGCTAATTCCGGCGCCCCAAGCACCAGTTCCGTCAATCGGCTGTACGCTACCGTCCAGTGTTCGGTAAAGAAATCTTTCTGTTCTTTGTATTCATAGACAAATATACCTTTTATCCATACCCGGTAACAGGTCAAGTCATTCCCTTTGCTCACCACGATGCCCATGTCTTTTATCGGACTTATTCGCTCGTCTATCAGACTATGAAATACATTTGCTAAGGCTTCTCGATGTAACTCCTTCTTTCCGTCAAATGGCGCCTCTTCACATGAAGAGTTGATGTGGTGACATGATGAAAAAATATATTCCACCAACATTGGATTTCGATTGATAACTTTGGTGAGTACCATCGAAGAAACTGGAAAGGTATCGGTAAAGGTATCTCCCACCACATCATAGTAGTGATAGGCATCGACGCCGTCGATAAAGACCTTTGTATGATGTTTCTTCTTTTGAATTTCCACACCGGAAATTTTGGGCTTATGACTGGCAATCATTTGCTGTAGGGCAATCGCCAGCCGCTTGCGATGCGTTTCCTTTGCTCCGTCAAAATATGGCGTCAACGGATTGGTTTCCTTTCGTACATACGCCATCACTTCCTCTGCCAGCTTTGGGCACTGATTGACAACTTCGGTCAATGTAGAAAAATCAGTCTCCCAACTTTCCTGATACCCTTCTTCCTGTTCCATATAAGTGTATACGGGATAGCCGGACACAAAGACCAGATATTCAGACTTTCGGTCAAATGTCACATCCTTGACATAGACGCCTTCCGGGGACGGTATCCGGTCTTTGACCATCCATTGCAGGAGCTTCGCTAAAACTTTTCGATGTACTTCCTTTGCTCCATCAAAGGATTCTTCTTCTAAAAAGAGCAGATTGGCGGTTTTGATTGTCTGTATCATTTGCAACAGTTCCGGAATGCCTTCTACCAGTTCGGTTAATTTTGTGTCATTGATTTTCCATGACTTTGTTGACGCCATATTATCCTCCAGATAGTGATAGATTTCGATATCATCTATCCAAATGGAAAAGCTGTTACTTCCCGGCGTCGGGTGTTTGACCGTTACCTTGGGAATTGGATAGGATACAATCCGGTCAAACAGGGAAAACAGTGTGGCAAGCACGGCTTTATCGGATGCTTTGGTTCCGTCAAAGGAACCGGTTTGGGATACTTCCTGTTCCCATAAGGTTCCCAATCCGGGAATTTCCTCAATGGCTTTGTTTATCTGTTCTTCACTATCCGGATTCCAATGCCATGTCGTTTCCTTCTTTGTTTGGTCTAAAGTGCCGATTATCATCGGTCCTGCCGTGATTAAATATCGTTTCTTCCCCTTTTCTTCCAACTTTAATTCATATGGGTTCAATCCTTGTATCTCCGGCTTTTTTCCCAAGATAACATTAAGACAAATACGGGTAAATGCTTGCTGGTGTTTTGTGTTTGCCATGTAAAATTTCATAAGTGTGTCTCCTTCCTTTTTATTCCTTAATCTCCGGACTGCAAAATCTCCTGTACATAGGTAACCAGTTTCGGTACATCGCAGACCAGTTTTTCTAACTTATTGTATTTGACGGTCCAATTTTCAATAAAATTATCGTCCCCCTCTTCATAGACATAGACCTCGACGCCTTTGATGTGTATCCGGTATTCTGATACATTATCCCGATTGGCAGTGACCACGCTCACCTTATCTATCTCGTCGATATCCTTTGCAATCAAACGCTGGAAAATGAGAGACAATGCGGCACGATGATTTTCGTCCATACCGTCAAACGGTTTTTCCTTGTTCGGGTCTTCCATCGGCTTGTAATTCGGGTCTTTCTGCGCCTCGGCGTGAATATCCCGATATTCCGTCTCCAGTTCCTCCGGTTTGGGGAAATTGACTGCCATTTTGGACAAGAACTCAGTAATCGCTTCGGTTTCATAGCCTAAGACATTCTTCGCCTTTCTATCCTTATAACAAGCGGTATATTCTGCAAGCTGTTCATCTAATACGCAGTTAATCAATAATTCCTGCAAATTCTTTGCCGCTGTCATCTTGCTGGCCTTGTTTGCTTTTTTATCCTTAATCGCTAACACATAGCTTTGCATCTTCTCGGTAATTCGCCAATATTCCTTTGGCTCGGCAGATGCCAAGGTCTTTCTGGTAATACCGGCCTGCTTGTCGTATTCCTCATACACATAATTCATCATCATGTCAGCCAATTCACCGTTGTCAATTCCGATGACAACATCATTTTCCTCAGCTACTTTCAGGAAGGTCTCCTGCATCTTATGCGCAATTTTTGCCTGTTCTACCCGGGCTTGTACCATAGCCTCACCATTAATTATATTATCCAGATAGTTAATAGCGTCGGCCGATTTGCTACTCGGCATGGAGCTATCGGAATAAGGAACCGTCTGTCCTTTCTTCTGGTTATAAACCTGCTGGGGCAGTTTTTTGTGAAGTCCCGCTGCCATTGGCACAATCGTATCCAGCTTGTTCACAATCGGCATTTCTCCCGAAATAATCGTAATGGAATTTCCCGGAGAGGCGCCTGCTAAGAAGAGGAAGTCATTCGCTGTTAAAGCCGTGGTCTCATTGTTTTCTCCGGAGAAGTTGACCACCGGCTCCGCCGTGGTGATAACATCCGCCAGCTTTCTGGACACGGATTTGCTCTTCACCCGGAACTCATGCATCGTACCGGACATCCGCACCAGCTCGTTAATCAACTCTTCGTCGTTACTCTTCAAAAAGACGGTATTGGCCGAATTACTTCGGATAACCTTTTCCACTTCTTCAGAATAAATCGCCCGTAACTGCTGGAACGACTGTAATACGAAGGTAATCTGCACATCCTGTCCCAAGGCAATGGAGGTTGCCGTATCAATATTGGGAATACCCTGTTCTCCGGAACGAATATTACCAAACTCCTCTAACATCAGTCTGGTTCCGACAATCGGCTTTCTATCCGGTTTGGTCGCATACGACATCGCATACACTTCATCCAAAATCTGCTTTATCATAATCAAGATATGTCTCTGATATACCTGCAAATGCGGCGGCGTCACGGCAAAGATACATTTCGGTCGCTCGGTATAATAGACCTGATTCGAGGTAATGACCGGCATATCCTTCATGCGGTAAGTCTGTCCAACCGGGTCAAAGACATTATTTGGAAAGGTCGAAGTCTTAATGCACTGGTTTTGCTTATCCCATTCTTCCAAGGTTCCTCCGGCAATGACCTTATCCTTGGTAATCGGGTCAATCACATAGGAAATATCATCAAAGGTCTTATAGCCCTTGGTAAACCGAAAATAAAAGACCTGCGCAACCGTACTGCCGACCGAAATCGTCAATTTCGGATAAGAGACCTCTTGGTCTAAGATACCGGCAAAATAACACCAAGTCCAGCCAGACGGAGGTAATTTTTCCTTGTGCATAAAAGCGTCGCCGCCATAGGGCGTTTCAAACTGGCTGTCCCGATAAATTTCCCAAGTACAAAGCTCCTCATTGATACGAAACTTCTTTAAAAATGCATCGTCAAAGTGGACGCCAAATCGTCTTGGAAAGGCCAGTCCGGTAATATCAAAGGAATCGGAAAGACCACCGGACATCAACGCAATCGCCGTATCATCGGCATACACGGAAAGTCCGGTAAGCAAGGTTGCATAAATACCGGCAATCGTTTGCGGCGCACTGGCTACCTGCTTAATTGCATTGTTTGCCGTAATCGCCTTCGTCCGCAAATCGTTCGTCGGCAGCATTTCCACTGCGTCAAACATCAAAGTCAATAGGTCTTTTTCCGTTACCTTCGGCGCCGTGGAGCCCTCAATATTGATAAAGGTTTCATCGTTGCTAATTTTTGCCGCAAGGTCACCGATTAATTTATAGATGTTAAATAAAGTAACTTTACTATATAAATTGTCAATTTCCGCATCAATAATCTCCTGCGGCACATGGTCGCGATATCCGACATAACGGACATATTTCTCCTGTTCAATATAATAATCCATCACCATATACACCGCACGGCGGAACATATTACCAGCAGCGGGATTCCAGATTTCTCCATTGTCCGGAAACAAGGTCTCCACAATGGAGTCGATAATGGCCACGCCTTTTGGCGGGTCATTGCGTCGGAACTGTTGTACCGCATTAATCAACGGATTGAACACATTCGTTAAGTGCGGATGCATCAGGTTAAACTGAATCACTTCCATGCCCCGGATAGTCGCGGGATAATAAAACTTGGCCAGCAACTCGCCCTTCGGGTCGGTAGAGAATAAGTTCCATTTCTTCTTTTCCCTTGTCCAAAGGTCAATGCTCGGTTCAATGAAGGTCTGACCTTTACCACCACGGGTAATCGCAATCAATATCGTATTGACCGGCCGGGAGTCGTAAAAATACACGCCTGCCGGACGCTGGGTATCGGTATCTAAGGGATAGAACTCGGCGTTAATATAATCCGCCAGCGTATCATAGGGCTTTCTTCCAAAGGCGCCCTTTCGTTCATTTCCCTGCTTTGCTTCCTTTTTCGAGTTGCGCTCATTAAAGGCATATTCCGTGGCGTCATACCATTTCTGATAAGCAGTCGGCACATTGGAGAACTTATAAAGTTCTCGCCCAAAATCTTTGTCAAATAGCTCGACTTTTTTGGTAATTACTTTGCCATTTTCGTCAACGGCCACCTGTCCTTCTCGTTCCGGGTCTAACACCGGAATGTCTATCTTCTTAATCCCCTTATTGCTAATCATCATATGTCCGACAATGCTGGACACATGGCCGTCAAAACCCAGACCGGCGTCCGGAGCCGCATCAAATTCCCGAATAATATGGTCAGGCGTCCGAACATAAGCGTCATTGGCATATTCCTCAATATCTTCCGATAAAAACATCGCATTGTTGTTCGCCCAGACCGCTTTGCACCGATGCAAAATATAGGCAAATCCAATCGGTACGGCGACAAAAAACCATAAAAAATAAATCGGAGACAGTCCGTAATCGTGCCAAAAGCCTAACTGGTCAGCTTCCTGCTTTGCAAAGTTATATAAGTGCATGGCCACCATTTGCACCGCAATCGGCAATCCCAAACCAAGTAATGTGGTAATGCCAATCGCCGCACCCCGGTACCACCAGACGGAGGATGCTTGGTTTTTGACCTTTTTATTAATTGGCTGCCGCAGGTCTCGTCGCCCCATATTGGCATTTCGCTGCGTTTTATCATAAAACGCTTTTTGCCGTTCCCGTTCCCGAATTTGTTTATTTTTCATGTTTGAATTCCTTTCTCTATGTAATTTCCATCCAGTCTTTATTATATCAGTCGTGATAAAAAACGCAAGAGGCTCATAACGAAAAAAACCCTCTCAACAAACGGGTTTGCTGAGAGGGATTTGGATTATAACGAATAAGCATCCGCCGAGTCCAATTCGGTTAAATCGGATTCCGACAAAGATTGTCGCAAAACTGTTTTGGCAGTTTCTAACAGGTCGTTGACCTGTTCTCCGAAGTTTGGCGTCGTGTGGTCTAACAGGAGAATCAAATCATTGACCTCGCTGTCTGGTGGAATTAACACCCGCAAATTATCGGCCGACAAGGCGTCTGACCAAAGGCTCATACTTCCGGTATCGGTCAAACCGGCCCATTCCCTTGCTGCATCTTTTAAGGTTGGATAGACGCCGTTTCTTAAGACACCACCCTCCTGATAATAAGTCGGCGCTAACTGCTCACTATGCTGCTGTACAAACGCCTGCAATTGCTCGAGCGAAAAAGAGGAAAGCACTTCTTTTGCCTCCTCTGATAAAGAAGGCATTGTATCAATCACAAGCGGTTTCTCATAAGAAATACGGTCTTTCCATTCCTGTAAGATAGCACTTGGATGATTTCCCGTTTGTAATAATGGGCTTGTCATCAGTTCTTCATAGGAAATCAGAGATGACTGATATAAATGTTTTCCCAATTCCTTTGGTCCCATCGTTTCATTTAATTTCTGAATTAACGAATTCGTCATCTCTCGAAAGGTGCCGTCAATTACATTGGGTGTTCGATGTAATACTTCCTTTGACACATCACAAACATCGGCTGTTATCATGAAACATTCTCCCTTCATTCTTGTCTATTATAGCTTCTACCCGGTCTATCAAAGTCCGGTTTTCTTTGTCAATTCCAACAGTTACCAGATAGGTTTGCAGATGTAACGCCACAGAAACCCGGCACTCATCTAGTGTAAAATAAGTGAGCAGGCTATTAGCCTGTCGTCGCTTGATAGCATCTACCAGATTCCCATTTGGCGGAAGATGACAAGAACTTCCGCCATCTTCCGTGATATCGCTGTTATTAACCAGTGTAATATCTTCCGTTTCGTCGGCAATGGCTGCTATCCATCGTGCAGCAGTCTCTATGGATTGTGGTAAGGAAAACTCATAAAAATAAAGTGCGATTTCTTTTCCAGACAAAACTCGAATTCGTTTCATAGGCTCATCTCATCTGTTGCCGTTTGGTCTAACATAGATAAATCGGCGTCTGATAACACAGCAGGGAAACAACGACAGCCTTCAAAAGCGTCAAGCCCTACTTCTACATCCTGTCGCATGAAATTTACCTTCTCCAATCGGCTGCAATTCCAAAATGCCCGTTCTTGGATTTTGGTCACGCCCTCTGGAATTGTGATTTCTCTTAACGCATGGCAGCTTTCAAAGGCGTTGTCACCCAAGGAAGTCAATCCTGCCGGTAAAGACACATCGGTTAAAACATCACATTCTGAAAACGCCGCACTTCCAATATGCGTTACCGAATCCGGAATAGGGAGGGAGACCAGACATTCACAATCACTAAAGCATCCGGTTTCCAAAGTTTGTAACCCTTCTGGCAGAGACACTTCAGAGAGCATTGTACATCGGTCAAAGGTCCATGGACGGATTCGAGTCACATCTTCCGGAATGGTAATTCTCATTAATTTGTCACAACGGGAAAAACAACGCGCACCAATGGAATGAAGACTATTTGGAAGAGGTACTTCCGTTAATTCTCCACAGCCGGAAAAGGCTTCATCACCCAATGTCAATAGTCCGTCTGGCAGCTTAATTTTCTTCAAGGAAGAACACCCTTGAAAAGCGCACTCATCAATGCGTTTCACCCCGCCGGAAAAGTGACATTCCTCAAGATATGGGCATCCCAAAAATGCATTTTGTCCCACAGATTCCAAATACTTTGGCAGAGTGATTTCTTCCAATAGGGTATTCATTGTAAACGCATTCTCTGCAATCCGAGTAACCGGTTTATTGTGAATCGTATCCGGAATGGTTGCCACCTTACATTCCCGACGAGGGGCAAATCCGGTAATTGTGATGGAAGACTCGGTTTCTGTCCATGTGAAATCTTCCGGGCGTGCGCCATAAGCACCTTTCCCCAAGGCAATAGATAAGGCGTCCGGTCTATCCTTTAAGACATCGCAGCCATAAAAGGTGTCGCTTTCCATCAGAAAAGAACCTGTTACCTCTTTTAAGGATTCACACCGATAAAATCCTTCTTTTCCTACATGGCGTAAAGATTTCGGTGTTTTCAATTCTTCCAACTTGCTACACTCTGCAAAACCCCGGTCTTGGATTTCAGTCAAACCGTTCGGTAACTGTACATCCCGTAAACTGGTACAAGCATGGAAAGTATCTGGCAAAATCGTTTGAATCCCTTCCGGTATCTGAACCTTTGGTAAAGAATAGCAATGATAAAAGGACGCAGACCCAAGATAATTTAACATATCCGGCAATACCACCGACTGTAATCGCTGACATTCAGAAAAAGCGCCATCTCCAAGGGAGGTCAGGTTTTCAGGCAATGTGACTGCTTTTAGATTAATACAGCCTTCAAATGCATAGTCTTCCACCTTTGTGACTGTAGGCGGCAGCACGACGCTTTCTAAGTCTTTGCAGTTAGAAAACGCATATGCGCCAATTACCGTCACCGGCTTTCCCTCTATTTCCCGTGGGACTGTCACTGTCGTTTGGATGCCCGATAGCTCTCCGCAGGGCTCCAAATAATCCGTAATTTTTAAAGAACCATCCTCCAGTTTTTCATACATAAAATCAGAATATTTCATCATAGTACTCCCTTCGTTTTTTATAAAGTAAGACCATCTTCTTCTAAACCGGCAATGTCATTTTCAGACAATTGTGTTTCCCAATAAGGGGTATCATAAAAAGCATCTTCCGGAATTCGGTTTTTCTGTTCTTCACTGGCAAAAGTCACTTCGGTTATCTGCGAACAGCGCTGAAACGCATATTTTTCCACCTCTATTGTTGTGTTTGGCAGAACAATGTTTTGTAACTGGTCACAATCCTGAAAGGCATGGGCGGAAATCTTTTCAAGAGACTCCGGAAAAGTTACTGTTTGTAATTTGGAACAGTGTTCAAATGCATTTTCGCCAATCTCTTTTAACTGACCGGATAATTGAATGTCAGACAGTTCTGAACAGTTTAAGAATGCGCCATATCCAAGTTGTGTCACTGCATCCGGAAGAGACATATTTGACAGGGAAGTGCAATCTTCAAACGCAAAGGACGAAATGGTCTGTACACTGTCAGGCAACGCAACCTGCTGTAATGCTCCACACTGGTTAAACATGGTACTGGAAATGTCTTTGACAGGACCTAATATTTCTACTTTTACTAAATCGTTGCATTGAGCAAAAGCACCATACCCAATCACATCAACGGCAGCGGGAACCGATGCCTCTACCAATCCACTGCCTGTAAAGGCATTGTCTCCAATATATCGCAAGGATTCTGGCAGTAAAATATTTGTCAATTCGGAACACTGTTGAAATGCAGAGCGTCGAATTTTTGTCAGTCCATTTGGCAAATCCACCTGTTCCAATTGGTAACAGCCTTGAAATACGCCATCCTCCAATTTGGTGACCTTCTCCGGTAATGTCATCTGTTTTAATTCAATACAACCGGCAAAGGCAAAAGCACCAATCATTTCTACCGTATCCGGCAGATGAATTTCCGTACATTCACAATCTGCAAAAGCCCGAAATCCGATTCCGGTAACCGGCTTGCCGTCCAATTCTTTCGGCACGGTGACTACATCTTTGGAAAATCCCATATATTCCGTAATCGTCACCCCTGTTTCATTTGTAACATACTCATAAAGTTCTTCTTTCACGATATCACTCCTTTCTGGTTCGTTGTAATCATTTCTATTTTCTTATGCCGATGAATGGCAATCCCATAACAAGTTAATCGGATGAGTTCCAATCCCAAAATATTGCCCCAAATTCCGGCTATATATCCATGACCAAGATACACCAAGAACCAAGTTCCTGCGACGGCACCAAGAAAGCCAAGAATGGAAGAAGTCAGTAATACGGTATCCCAAAGATGAATGTTAATGACTGCATAGACTGTTTCGGATACCGAGATAGCGAGCAGAGCCAATAACATCAGTAACAAATAAGGGAAACATTCCAAAAAACTCAGTTTTCCGTGACAGAGGAACAAAAAGAAAATTCCCAAAGTCATATTGGCAAAAAAGGATGTTCCGAGCAATTCCCGGAACATTCGCAGAGCATAGGCTAAATCTCGTTGAAACATCCGTCGGGAAGTCTGAAACAATTTTCGTACAATGTTCTTATAACAGGCGTCTGTCGAAGTCGTTTTGATGTACAACATCACGGAAGAACAGACGCCAATAATAGCGTATTGCCGACTGGGCAATACACTTAACGCCATATTTGCAATGCTTCTGGTGCCCCGGGCGAAGAAATTCATGATAACACGAGGCAAACCAATTTGGAATACTTCCAAAAAAGCACTTCGGTTCATTACACCAGCTACTTCCGGCTCAAAGAAATGTCCGGAAAGTATCAAACCCCCGACAAAAACTAAAACCTGTAAAAAGGAACTCACACCCGACATCACCAACATACCCGGCAGACCCCAGCCAAGGTGTAAGGCAAGAATATCCGTCGCAATCAATGCAATCATCCATACCACAGAGGAAATACTATATAATTTATGATACCCCTTCAACTGAATATGATAGTCATAAAACCAGTTGACGCCACGGAACGGGAACATGATAGCCATACTCTTAATGCAAATAATCAATAACTTCTGTTGGGCCGTAGAAAAAGCAAACAAACTGGCAATTCTCTCACTTCCAAAGAATGTGAGGACACTAATCAATAAGGAAACAACCAACTGTACCAGACAACACATTCTTCGGTTACGGTTGGTTGTACGATTCGTCTGGCTGCCGATGGAAACTAACGCATAGCACACACTTTCAATGGCTCCACAGGCAGAGGCAACACAAATCTCATCAAGACCAAGATGATTGGCAAACGATGAGTCGATAATCCCTGCCATACTCGTCATAACGCCCATCACCGTCAATGCCAGAAAATTTTTCTTCAAGGTTGTCATGTTTTTTTTTTGTTCCTCCTAAACGATATTCTTAGTTTATTATAAGGGGAACTGGTCTAAAATTCAAGAGACTGTCAAGCAGTCTCTTACAAAGACGACGGGTCTAATATTTGAGAAACGGTCAAACCACTGCCAACAGCGCCTACGGAATATGACTTTGCAGAATGCGGTTCTTCTAAGTCCGCAAGGTCTTCATCCGATAACTGTATCTCATTGTTTTCTGCTAACAAGGATTGTTTGAGGGAATTTGGAATTGTGCCTTTTTCAACAATTTCTTTGTTCACAGTAAAATAATTCTGGCTTATCTTTTTGATACTGTCACTTACTTCTTCCACCATAGTACAGGATGGCATTGAATTAGCACTGGCATCGTATTCGCACCCGATATACCGGTTTTTATTCGTCCCATTTATCAATGTCAAATCAACGAGTAAATTTGCTTTCTCCGCCTGTATCTCCTTTTCAATCTCGTCCATAGAATTTAGTGGATTTTCATAAGATGTGGCAATGACAAGAAAATCATATGCCTCATTCTTTAACTTAAAAACTTCAAAATTGTGATTCATAATAAATCTCCTTTTTCCAATCATTATTTTGCTAGGTCATTTTCTTCTAAATCTGCAAGGTCATCAGCCGATAATTGCATCTCATATGGAGTACCTGTAAAAGCGGTTTCTGCTATTTGTGCATCCGTTGGAATAGAAATTTCTTTCAAAGTACAATTTTTAAACGCTTCTTTTCCGATGTGTGTTACACTGTCCGGGATTGTAATGTTTGTAAGAGATTTTTGTGTCAAAGTAATACCATTTTCTGCTGTTTCATATTCAAAATTTACATTTTCCATTGTTTAATACCTTCCTTTCTTATCTGTTACTACTTCAATATGTCCTTTTCTGAGTCTGCAACATCATCATCTGATAATTGCATTGCATATGGAGTATCTGTAAAAGCGGTTTCTGCTATTTGTGCATCCTTTGGAATGATAATTTCTTGTAAGCCACATAAAGCAAATGCAGAGTCTCCAATTTTTGTCACACTATTGGGAATTGTAGCATGAACCAGCTCATAACAGCAGCTAAATGTACCACATTTAATTTCTTTCACACCCTCTGGGATTGTGATTTCTGTAAGGGACTCACAGTTTGCAAATGCAAAGGCTCCAATTTCTTTCACACCCTCTGGGATTGTAATTTCTGTAAGGGACGCACAGTCTTCAAATGTACTATCTTCAATTTCTTTCACACCCTCTGGGATTGTGATTTCTGTGAGAGACTCACAGCCATGAAACGCCCTATCTCCAATGCTTGTTACCGTATCTGGAATGATAACGGTTTTTATCTCCTCTCCATATTGATAGCCACGACCCTTATAACCATAACCGATTGGAGAAAATAGACTACGGCCAAGAGAAACTACCTTCTTTCCATCTATCTCTTCCGGGATATCAATATGAATTTTTTCCTCTCCAAGATATTTGGTCAAAGTGATACCGTTTTCTGTTGTTTCATATTCATAATTTGCATTCTTCATTGTTTGATACCTTCCTTTCTTATTTTTATACTTCAGGACCGTATATGGCCATTTCACTCGATTTAAGCGGTTCCAGCTCTGCAATATCTTCTATAGATAATCTCATGCTGTCATATGGAGTTCCGTGAAAGGGTTCCCCCTCCATTTCCACACTTTCCGGAATTGAAGCGTGTTGCAGCGATTCACAGTTTGCAAAGGCACGAGCGTTCAGATGTACATTTTCCGGCAAGGTAAGCCGCTCCAAATGATAACAGTTTTGGAACGCCCAGCCACCAATTCTGATTACCGCATCCGGTATAGTCAGTTCTTTGATGTGGGTTTCTTCAAAGGTATATCCGTTAATCCACTCCAATGTATCCGGGAATGTAACCTCTTCCAAGCTGGAGCAGTGAGAAAATGCCTTAGATGCAATACGACGCAGATTATCCGAAAATGCTATCGACTCTAAATGGGAACAGTTCATAAATGTCCCGTCCTTGATTTCGGTTACCCCATTTGGAATCGAAGCCGTCCATAAGGAGGAGCAATTGCGGAATGCATATTCCCCAATTTCGATTACCGAATCCGAAATGAAAACTTCTTTTAAGTTACTGCACCATGCAAACGCCATTGGTCCAATTTTTGTGACCGTATCCGGGATTTCCACACTTTGCACCAAATCCCATTGTTGAAATGCCCGGTCTCCGATTTCTGTCACCGGTTTTCCATCAATTTCTCTTGGAATGGATACAATAAATGCGTTCCCCCGATAGCGGGTAATCGTAATCCCGGTATCATTTTCCACATAATCATATGGTTTTGTTGTTTCCTGCCGTCCATAATGCAGGGTACCGGCAAAGGTATTCCGGTCAAATTTTGCATCTTCGGGAAAGGAAAGGGATTCTAATGCGACACAGTTTTGAAACGCCTGTACGCCGACCTCTTTTATCGTATCCGGAGAGGTAAGGGCACTTAGATGAATACAATTATGAAATGCATTATCCCCAATGCGGGTCGTTTCCTCCCCAAAAGACACAGCCTGCAATGCGGTACAATCTTCCATGGCGCCATTTGGAATTTCAGAGACGCCGTCCGGAAACGCAATGGTTTTTAATGAACGACAGCCAGAAAAGGCATAGGCGCCAATCCGTTTTAGCGTACTTGGCATTTGAATATCCTGTAAGGAAACGCAGCCTTCCAACACACCCGAACCTTGTGAATTTTCTTCGTTTTCCATGCCGTCGCCGAAAGTCAATAACCCTTCCGGCAGAGAAAGGAGCTCCAAGCGTTTACAACCGTGAAAGGCGCCGTCCCAGATGTGTTGTACGGAATTGGGTACAACAACTTCTTTTAGATTGACACAGTTTTGAAACATATGATAATTTAATATTTCTAGCTGATTGGATAACTGCACTTCTTTTAACTTCGTACACTCGGCAAACACACCGACATCCATGCGCGTAACGGAATCTGGAATCGTCATTCGTTCCAAGTTGCTGCATTCCGCAAAGGCATACCGATGAATCGCTGTTACCGTATCCGGAATTTCTACTTCCGTTAAAGAGGGACACTTTTGGAAAACATGACCACTTAATTCTGTTAAATTTCGAGACAACCACACTTTCTGTAACGCACGGCAATTATGAAAGGCCCCAACTCCGATGTTGGTGACAGAGTCGGGAATATGAACTTCCTGAATGATAGAATTGCCGGCAAAGGCATTGTCTGCAATTTGAGTCACCGGCCTTCCACCCAAACTTTCCGGAATCCAAATCTTCGTTTCCGTGAAAGAATCCGGAATGACCGGTTCGTAATTTACAATGGTCACGCCGGTGTCGTTATTTTGATATTCATACATAGGGTAAACTTCCTTTCTTAAAATCATTGCATATTCTTATCAGCGCACCAGCCCGGTATCTCCCAAGCCTGCAATATTCCCATCCGATATTCGCATAGCTCCATAAGGTGTATCTTCAAATGCAGTTTCCGCTACTTTCACATTCTTTGGAAGAGAAACCTCTTTCAAAGACGGACAGTAAGAAAATGCTCCGCCCTCAATTTCTGTTACGGAGTCCGGAATGATAACCTGTTTCAGATTTGGACACTGGGAAAAACCGCCCGGACCAATCGTGGTGATTCCCTCCGGAATCTCCAACTTTTCCACATCATAGGTATTCCATCCAAAATTGGAATACGGGGCCATAATCGTCGTCACTTTTCTTCCATAAACTTCTGTTGGAATCGGCGTATGGCTGTTTGGGCCAGACACATCAATGCCAAGAATGGTCACGGTTTCGTCATCGTCCTCTACTCGGCACAGCAAATCCTCTATTTGTACAGAAATTCCGCCAAGATTTTGGTTGGCCGCCCATGTGGCTTCATAGGGTGTATGGGTAAAGGGGCATCCGTCCCAAAAAAATTCCTCATCTTTCGCGTATTTTGGCAAAACCACTTCTGTTAAACGCTCACAATCTGCAAACGACTTGTATCCAATTCTTATCACAGCGTCCGGAATTTCCACTTTCTCTAACCGGCTGCAATGAGCAAAGGCATAACCTGAAATAGTGCCTAATGACTTGGATAAGGTTACGCTTTCCAATTCCACACAGTTTGAAAAGACACTGGGGCCCATAAGGGCCACGCTATCCGGGATAGTAATCGCTTTCAATTTACAATCCCGAAACGCCTCTCCTCCGATTTCCCTTAATCCATCGGGTAACGAAACCGTGGTTAATTGATTATACTCGGCAAAAGCGTAAGCTCCGATTTCTGTCACCGGCTTCCCGTCAATGGTATCCGGAATGGTAAGCTCTGTAACGGTACGGTCTGCATATTCCTCCACAGTGATGCCGGTTTCATTTTCCGTATATGTCCATAGACCACTGGTCATTCGTGTTTTCCCTGCCTCTTCCCATTCTGCTTCTAAAACGGATAGTTCTGTTTCTTCATTTCTCATATTGGATTTCTTCCTTCTTAAAATCATTGCATATTCTTATCAGCGCACCAGCCCGGTATCTCCCAAACCGTCAAGGTCATTGCTGGACAGTCCGAACGGCCCCTGTTCCATTTCCTCTTTGGCAATCGGTGTATTCCGAAAGGCTTCCGGGTGTACCCGTACTGAATCGGCAGCGTCGTCATAGGTGACATCGGATAGTCTGGTACAAGAACGGAACGCATCGGCCTGAATTTCCTCCACCGATTCCGGAATTTCCATCTTCGTAATATTGGTGCAATAGCCAAACGCCCCGGAATCTATGGATTCTAACTGCTGCGGCAGGGCTACATCGGTTAAGGACTCGCATCCATAGAAAGTTCGCTCTTTTAAATAAATCACACTGTTGGAAAGCTGTACCTGTTTTAAATTCGTACACTGATTGAACGCATCAGCTCCGATGTTGGTTACCGTATTGGGAAGAGAAACAGACTCTAACTGATTACAGCAATGGAATGCATGGTCTCCAATCGAAACCATACCGGCTTTTTCCGAAATGTCCAAATTGCATTCCTGCAAGGCAATACAATTTTCAAAGGCAGCCAGTCCAATGGATTGAATCGTCGGCGGAAGAGTGACCTTCTCCAAATCCCAACATTCCGCAAAGGCATAATT
The DNA here is from genome assembly GCA_947623945.1 of uncultured Clostridia bacterium. Taxonomy (GTDB): domain Bacteria; phylum Bacillota; class Clostridia; order TANB77; family CAG-508; genus CAG-269. The sequence continues at coordinate 22,990 of CANQHU010000001.1, forward strand.
TTCAATACGGGTTACCGGCTTTCCGTTAATGGTCTCCGGAATCTCAATCTCGTGATGTACTCGTTTGCCGGCAAATCCGGTAATCGTGATTTCCTCGTCGCGTTCCAGATAAGTGAAATCTTCTGGCCGTTTGCCGCCTCGTTTTGCCTCCGGCATATCCAAGGACTTACAGCCATCAAACGCCCGCTCGGCAAGGTCTGCTTTTGCCTTATCATCAAAGCGAATGCCCAATAATTTATGACAGCCATAAAAGGCATAATCATCAATTCGTTCCAACTGGTCAGAAAAGTGCAGCCAAGTTAAGCTGTTACAACAGCCGAATGCATCTTGTCCCACTTCTTTGACGGCCGGTGGAATGGTTAGGTTTTGTAAGACCAGACAGTTATAAAAGGTACAGGGAGCAATCTTTGTCATCTGTTCCGATAATTTGGCCGTGTGAAGCTGTACATCGTTGGCAAACACCTCAGAGCCTAAATAGTTTACACTGTCCGGAAGAGAAATAGACGGTAACACGGTACAATCCCGAAAGGCACCATCGTTTATCCGCTGCAAACCCTCCGGCAACTGAATGGACGCCAGATTCGTACACCCTTCAAAGGCATAGGCACCAACGGTTTTTACCTCTCTTGGTAACGAGACAAATTTGACATCATTATTTCCACAAAAGGCATATTCGCCAATCTCATCTACCGGTTTTCCGTTAATGGTATCCGGTAAAGTCACCATCTCTTCTTTTCCCATATATCGGGTAATCGTAATACCATCTGCTTTTTCCTTATATTCTACATTTCCTAATCGCATATTTGTGACCATCCTTTCTATTTTTACATGAAATAATTATACCATAGTTTCTTTCCACTGAAAATGCAGTTGTCACTTCGTCGGGGCTTTCTTAACTTCTTCTTTCTCTGCTTCCTCATTCAATTCTGCAAGGTCTTCGTCGGCAATCACTACTTCTTCTTTGGGAAGCGGTGGCAACTGCGCCTCGGCCAGTTCCACCATGCGTTTGATAATATCCTCTTTTTCACCTTCTATCCGGCATCCCGCTGCCTGTTTGTGTCCACCGCCGCCAAATTCAGCGGCTATCTGATTGGCGTCCACCAATCCATTCGAGCGGATGGAACAGCCAAACTCACCGGATTCATGGCAGTTGTGCAGCCAGATAGCGCATTCGACGCCGTCCGTAGACCGCAGGGTATCAGCAATGCCGCCGGTATCCTTTGCCGTGGCGCCACATTCATCAAAGACATCTTTGGTCACGCAGGATACAATAATGCGTCCGCCGGAGTATAAGGTCGCCGCGTCTAAGGCTTTGGCCCACATCTTATTTTGCGTAAAATTTTTCTTGTAAAAGGTTTCCTCAATCACATATCGGTTTCTGGCGCCCTTTCCCATTAAAGTTCCCGCTATTTGCATGGTTTCCGGACTGGTATTTTCATATTTGAACACACCGGTGTCATGCACCATGCCCAGATACAAGGCTTCCGCGCATTCCTGCCCAATCTTTGCTTCGTCTAAGAAATGAAAAACCATCTCCGACGCCGAACTGGCATTGGCGTCAATATAACAAAGGTCACCAAACCCCGGATTGCTGGCATGGTGGTCGATACACACCGTTCGTTTTGCCGACTCATAAAGCGGCGCAAAATCTCCCAGCCGTTCGAGTGTGGCGCAATCCAATGACAGACACAAATCATAAGTCTTCTCCTGCGGCTCCAATAAGACTTCATCCGCGCCTCCCAAAAAGGCGAGCTTTTCTTTGACGCCGCCTAAATACACATCGACCGGTTTTTCCGGATAATTGTCCTTCATATAGTTATAAAATCCCAGACACGAGCCGACGCAATCTCCGTCCGGCCCGATATGTCCCAGCACTACAATGTTCTTTGCCTCTTCGATTTCTTTCCAAAAATCCTGTTTCGTTGCCATTTTTCTCTTCCTTTCTGAAAATGGGAGGAATAGTTCCTCCCATTAGTGATTGGTTTCCTCTTCTTCCGAATGTATGCTTAGGTAAACGGTATAACCGAATTCCGTGTTACGATTTCCTATTTTGCCGGCGGCGCCGCACCTTCACTTAAATCATGAATGGCTTCTTCAAAGTCGAAATCGCCTGCCTGCGCCGTTTCCAAGAGTACCTTTCCATCTATCCGGCAAAAGGTTTCATATAATGCTTTGGTGGACATTTCTCTATAAGTGGAAAGGTCCACTCTTTGTTCCTCTACTACCTCAGACAATAATTTGTCTGCCCAACTGGCGTCTACCGTTAAGGAATGCAAATGGGAAAGTTTTCGTTTGGTTTCGACCGGATAATACTGGCCGGACGCTGTTGTAATGTCTAAGTCTCCCTTTTGGTGTGTGGGCAAGGAAATCGTCCACTTTCCCTTCACATCCGTGCGGCCGGTTACATAATCACACATATCCGGAATGATGCCCTCCTGCGCCAATACCGTGCGCATTTCGTCCGGAGATAAGGTTTGTATCGTGCGTTTTGTCGCTGCATCTTGGATAAGCAATCGGGACATTTTTAAATCTTCCGTAATTTCTACCAGCATCGGTTTCACATTTAACAGACCTTGTTCCCGTAATTGGTGTACTTTCACGGCTGCTACAGCGCGAGAGCCAAAATTCACAATCTCTCTGTCCATCGCGTCTAAAAACCGGTCTTTATTCTGCGGTTTGGAAAAATCCAATGGGCCGCCTTCGCCCATACAAGGCGCATAGCAATTCCAAATATGGTCGGGAATCAAATTGCCGGATTTCGTCAAAATGGAAAACAAATCGGGTGTCGAAAGCTCTCGCAGCGTCTCCCGCTGTTCCTTCGTTATCGTCGGCTCCGTGTGTGCCGTAATGCCCGGGTTTTGATAATAATATCCATTGGCCTGCATAATCTGAAAAATTCCACCATATACCGGCGTCGTTCCTTCTCCAAAGAGTTTTCCTTTCGCTTCGGTTACCATACTTTTTCGGTCTAACTTCCAAAGAGCATCGTATGCCTGTTCATGACCGGATTGATAGGCCCATTTCATCACCTGATTGGCCTGCTGCCAGCCCCGGATATTCGCCGTTACCCGTTCTTCCAATGCACCCTGCGTATGCAGACGACCGTCTTGATGTGGGTCTTTTTGATAATCTTCATAGGTATAATCTGGATGATATCCCGGAAGACGCTTTCCATCTTCTAACACATTCTCCAGCCGCTTGGCAAAATCCGGTGTCGTATAAGCGAGAAGAAGTAAGAACTGCTCCTGCTCTTTTAATCCATCGGCACCTTCCAAACGAGCCGTATGTCGTTCGATATAATCAGCTATATCATCTAAATTCTCCAGATAGAATATGGTCGTAAACGGCGTCTTTTCCGAAAGTGGTTCGGTTCCTGCCCATCGGTTTCGCCCCTCCTCATTGACATAAAGCGGAGCCACCTCCGGGTGACTGTAACAAAAATCAGCCATCTGCTCCGGCGTATATTGAATAAAGACATCAAGCGTCTCTTTTGGCAGTATTTCCGTAATGGACTTTGCCCGGCGCACAACCAATGGAGAGTTGTCTCGTAATTGGTCTTTCGCATATTTATGAAATAGCTTTTGAGAGGAAACGCCTTCTCGGAAATCTTCGCTGGTTGTCAAAGTCTCATAATCAATCAAGCCCGACTCATATAAGAGCCGTCCCATTTCTTTTGGACCAACTGTCTGTCCCAAACGGGCGCCCTCTACCTGAATTTCATTGCCGCGTCCGGTAATGCTCTTTCCCTGTACCGTGCGTGACAATGCTTCATAATCTGTCAGCATCTTGCTTTCCTACCTTTCTGGTCCTGCCACTGTCAAATCTGCTATATCGGTATCCGATAAGTGAAGAAGTTCATTTGCCCGTTCTGTCGCCAACTCGGCAAACTGCGGAATCGTATTTTCCAAATAATTGCATAAAATCTGCGTATGCTGCCGTGTCGTTTCCGCATCAAAATGCTGTCTTGCTTCCTCTTCTACCGCTTCTTTGATATGGTACTGCTTTCCCACGCCATAGTCAATTTCATCGACTCGTTCTAACAAAGTGAATAATTCTTTGGGTGTCAGTTGGTCAAAAACCGTGTAGACCGATTCCGGTATCAAATGCTTTGTATCCACCCGAATCGGCGTTTCTTCTCCAATGCGGTCACCATATACAGCAAACAGCCTATCCGTTTCTATCTCTGCAAGGTCTAACCCATAATTCGTTTCCTGCTCATATTCTATATCCGATAACAAACCGGACTGATAAAATGCCCGCATCCATTCTGCACCGGATAAGCGTCCGGAAACGGATTCTCCTTCTTCCCGGCGATAACACACCATATGCAGGTCATTTTGTCTGGCAATTAAGGGAACCGTCTGTTCCTGTCCAGACCCATCTTGATAAGTCATTGGGTTTCGATTTGATGTTTGCATTTTATTCCTCCTTTCCCATACTACTACGATTCCCTTACGAATAGGAGAAATGTTTCCTATTCGTAAGGGAAGAATGTTACTGCTTTAAGGTTTCTTCTTCCGATAAGTCCTCAATATCGGAATCGGCAACATCATACAATATGTTTGGTCCCGGTTCCGGGAATGGGTCCAGAAGCCAGTTGTCTGGACCATCTTCTTCCCCCGGTAATGGACGCGGACCCGGAAGTGATGATGGTTTTGGACCACTTTCTGGACCATCTTCTTCTCCCGGTGATGGACTTGGACCACCTTCCGGGCCATTCTCTCCTCCCGGTGATGGACTTGGACCATTATCCGGGCCATTGTCCGGTTTATCATCTTTTCCCGGAAATTCCGGAAATGTTGGCCAGTCTCTTTCATCTGGCGATAAGGAATGCCCATCAGACCCATAATCTCCATACCATGGTCGTGAATCATCCGGGCCAAACAAGCCCGCTATATCTTCATCCGTTAAATCTAAGTCTGTTGGTTTCTTCTGCCGTTCCTCATCCATATAGTAAAACCGGTCTAACAACTGTTCCGTCGTCATGGTTTGAAAGTCCTGATAAGAGACGGCATAGGTTTCCACACAGTTGCGATATTTCCAAAATTTCTGCTTATCATTTAAGCTGTCTCGAAGAGACCAATCTGTCACTAATATCTCCGGAGTCACAGAATAAAAGATGCCATTTTCTTTGGTGATGTCCTGTTCCTTTTTATAAACATTTCCAGAAATGTTCCATGCTGCAAAATCATATGGGTCCGGAACTATCTGATGCATAATGACATAGGCTCGTACCAAATCCGGGTCAGACGCCAATAAGATATCTTTTGTGGGAGTATCTTTGATACACAGCTTTGGAATCGTAACGCCTTCCACTTCCGGCACCGGCATATCATTTCGCTCCAAATGGACAAAATCCTCTTCGATATAATGATTGGCTTTTATCATCGCAGACGCGCGAGGGCCAAAGTTGATAATCTCTTTATCCAAGGCGTTTAGCAGATAATCATAACGATGCGGCGCTTTATAATCCAGCGGTTTTCCGGATGTAATGCATTTTCGGTATACTTCCTGCTGCTTTTCATTGGAAAAGAACGAATGGCCGCATTTCGTTTCGTCCGTAATATAGGTAAACAGCTCACTTGCGGATATCTTATGGAAATCGTCCCGAATGTCGTCTGTTATCGTCGATTCCTGATGCACTGTGACGCCATAACGCTCTATCTTTGGAGAATTCATGGCAATCAGCACATGAGAGGCCGGATACTCACTCTTCGGCCGTTTGACAGAAAAGCCGCTTTGCTCCATCCATTTTGCCGTCTGTTCCGCTTCCTGCCAGCCGCGTTCCATGCCGTCTAATTTGTCAAGTACTTTCCATTGGTTTTTCATTTTCGGCGATACCTCGGCGTCCTGAAAGTGAATAAAGGCTTTCGCATCTTCTAAATAGGTCTCCATCCGCTCGGCAAAATCATAATTCGGAGAAGTATTCATTAACAGATAAATAAATTGTTCCCTGCTTTCCGACTGTAACGCCATATCGTGCAAATCGGTGCTGTGGATTTTTATTTCTTTCTGCTCCCATGTTTCCATCGGATTATTTTCGATAATACGGTCATCCACGCTCCACCGGGATTGGTCACGATTGTAATACATCGGAGCCAAATCCGGATGCTTTTCACAAAAATCAGCCAGCCGTTCGGATGGGAACGACATCAATACGGCCATGGTCTCATCGGGAATGTCCCATTTGTTTACATCCACTAAAAAGGGATGCTCCGGACTGATATTCGGGGCCACATACTTGTCAAACAATTCATCGGTAGAAATCCCTTCCCGGAAATCGGGGCTGGAGACTAAGGTTTTATAGTCGATGTAATCCGACTGATAAATCAATCGCGCCAGCTCTTTGGGGCCCATCATTTGAGAAAGCTCCTCTTTCAGATTGGCCGCATCCCCCGTCAAATCCGTATATTCTGCCGTTTTACGGTTGCCCTTGGCCCACGGATGTTTTTCTCCGTAGCCAAGGTGAAGCGCGTGCCGCTCTTTGGAATTTAAGTCTTCTTGTGCAAACAGCCGTTTAGCTGCATCAACATCACTTACCATAGCTTATCCTCCCCTTACAAAGTCTCTTCAGCCGATTCCGTAATTTCATCCAAATCGCCATCGCCTAATGAATACGGATTCTGCTTTTCCATCGTCATATGTGCATAATCGGCATACCGCTCGGTAACATCGGACAGCCGGTAGGTGTTGCTTACCCAGTCAAAGGAAATCATCTCTCCATCTCCCAAGTCTACAAACTCATCATCTTCGTCATCCCAATCGTCCCATGTGGTATAAGCAAATTGCTGCTGCTCAAAGCTCTCGCCAATCCCATCGGAATTCTGACCCTCAATCCAATTAGAAATTTTATAAAGCTCATAATCATCTAACGGCTCATTTGCCACTAACAGGATGTCGCCCTCGTAACCGTTGTCATTCAATATCCATTCAATATTGGCCACTTTATCTTTTATCTCTGGCAACGCCTCGGTCAAAAACTTAGTCATTGGCGGCTCTGTCAAATATTCTTTGGCGGCTTCTACATCATTCACCGTACCGGTTAAGCTGAAGTGTGTGCCGTATACCTTCGTTGTATCCTGATTCTCGTCCATATCCAAGGTATCATCTAAGGAATATTCCTGCACATTCCACTGGAACCAGCCATAATCCTCTAAATGCGCCTGTAAGAACTGCGTCAAATCAGACTGGAGCTCTCTATCTGTCAGCTCCCGATGAGCGACAACCGTAACAACATTAAACTCATCCCCGTCACAAGTCCATGTGACATCGGCAATATCCCGTTTTAAAGCCGGATTTTGATTGAATTCTTTGAACCGCTCCGTCATGGTATCGGTATTCTGATTGATAAAATCATTTTCCGTATCCGTATTATAATAATTGAACTGCGTTGTATATACATAGAGCTTTTCTTCCGGCATCTGCTGGTGAGTCAACTGATTTTCCTCGACATCCACAGCCAGAGAATAAGAGATAACCTTAAATTTTCCGTTCGACCAATCGCTCAAATAGCCCTTGGTCATCATATCTTCTGTCATCGGATACTTTGCTGCAAATTCTTTGTTCAAGTATCCAATCTGATGCTCCTGCCCATCCGTCTGTTCCACATATACGGCAATCGCATTGGGGTCCACCGGATTTGTCGGTTCCGGCACGAGATGAAAGTCCATCTCATAAGTTGTCTTCTTATCCGTCTTTCCAATTTCGTCTTTGACAAAAGAAGACGGGTCGCTGTCACGAAAAGTAATCCCAACGACCTTCATTTCCGGCACCGTGGCAGCCGCAAAATGATGCACCAGCGTATAGAACTGCTTCTCACTCATGGCATAATCCTTTGCCTGAAAACCTCTTGCCATCTCTTCGACCGGGAACTTTCGCCGGTTTCCCTCTTCATCATAATTGAGTACAGTAGCGTCTGGAAACTCCAAAATTCTATCCACCAGCTCCCGTGGCGTCAACTGTTTTAATTCGTCCCGCTTTTCATTGACTAATTTTTTTCGCATAATCAATTTCCCCTTTCTAATTTATTACTATTTGTATTCTATCATACTTTAACAAAATCTGCTATCTGCTTGTCACTCAAAAAAAGACCGGAGGAAACCACTCCCCCGGCCAAAACCGAAAAGACTCTGTATTCCATTTAGGAATTCATTGTCCACATTATCATATCATGAAATACTTGAAAAAGCAACCTACAGTGCCAAGCCGTCTGCTTCTAAAGAAAAGTTCAAATCGTCGTCGGTTAATCCCTGCTCCTCCTGTTCCTCTTCTACATTCCATTCCCCTTTGGCTGCTACGCCTGCATGGAATTCTGCAAATTGAGATGCGACAAAGCCAGAAAGCGCCAGCTTATCCCGCTGTCCCAATGGCTCTTCGGTAGCAATCCGCACCATATTGAACTTATCCGGGTTGGGGTCATTTTCATTGTAAAACCAATCCATCTCCGTGATGTGTTTTCCGGTTTCCGGATACTGCTCGACCATCCTGTCCAATAAATCATCGGACTCTATGGCAGTAACCATAGCTTCCGGCAAGGTTCGATTAAAAGTATATCCATAAATAAACATATTCATTCCTCCCTTTGTCGTTGTTGTCCTCATTGTAACACAAAGTAAGAGCCACTTCCACTGAATTGTCACTTGTGTTATAATAATTTCAAAGGAGACATTTGATAAGGAGGGGAAACCATATGGCAAAGAACGCACGCTTAAATATTGCAATTATGCCAAGCACGAAAGACCGGTTAGTACGATTTTGCAAGGAAAAAGATATCAGTATGGGCGATGTCGTCGACGACGCGCTAAAGAATTTCTTTGAACGGTTAGACCGGTCCAATTCGGCGCCCGATTTGGTGTTAGACCGTATCAATCAATTGACGCTATCGGTTATGCAGGCCAATTTGACACTCGGTCAAATTAAAGATTATATGGAAAGCGAGAACAATAATGGATGAAGGATTAAACTTAGAACAATTATTAGAGGGTATGACCGGTAATCTGGTCACGCCAAAATTATCCGAAATTTTAGCCGCCAACAGCAAGGTGCGACCCAAGCTCATTTCGTATGAGATTATCCGGGGGCTGGCCAAAACTTTAAAGACCCCCGTGCAGAAAGAAATTTTACACAACGGCGAAGTCCATCAGATTCGCTATGTGGATGTTGAGCCGCTTTGTACCGGTTCGTGGGCTATGCTCTCATTGATGCTGCTCTGTTTGTCTTACGGAGAACAAAGCACCTTAATTGACGCCTTGTATCCGCCCAATTTACAGCTTTGCGCCAAAGCCTTTGCCGTAGTCTTCACGCCGGGCATTAAGGGGGAAACAGTTATTATGAAACAGGATTCCGCACTCCTTGACGGCATTGAAAGCGCAAATGCCGGAATTGCTATGATACTTACCAAATTAAAGGATATCGGTACCATTCCTCATGCCGATGAAGTGGACAAGAACCGTCGGGCCATGCGGGACTTGGTGGATGCGTCCAGACAACGAGATATCTATCATAAACAGTATACAGCGTCTGTTGATGCGGCCAAGCATCAGGATTTGTCTCGTTAAACGCAAAATGGGTGACAGGGATTGCAACCTGTCACCCGGAGGAAAACTACCTGCAAAGTAAGTCAATCTTTGCAAAGGCCAAAATGAAAACAGCAACTTCTTCATCACCCAAAAAGAAGATTCGCTATGATGTCATTCTAACACGCTTTGCGTCTTCTGTCAATACGATACTCGGATTGCGGATACGCTATCAGTAGAAAATTTTTTCGGATTTTAATCGTAAACGCCGGTTCCCGATAGCCATACTCACCCGAAGTAAAAATTCCCGGCTTTCCAAAAAATTCAGACAACCATTCTATATAATCGGATTCCTGCCAACCCGGGCAGCGAATCGTAAAACTTAACAGCTTATCCCGCTCAAAATAAGCAGATAAGAAACAGGAGATACCAAAGCAGGAAATCTCTGCTTTTGATATCCATAAATCATACAGCGGAGAAACCGTTTTATCAAATTCTGTCGTCCTCTCTTCCAACATTCGTTTTATTGTAGCTTGTTCAAAGTCCATTTTCTCATTCGTGCTTTCTAAATTTTGTGTTCATCAAATAATTTGCAAAACAATTTTACTAATAAGGTTACCCGAAATTCTGGTGATACCTTACTGTTTAAGGTGCGATTGGCCAATTCTGTCGTCAAAGTATGTGGAATTTTAAATTGCAGTTCACAATACTCCGTGACCTCTCGTAAATCTTTAAATGTCTGAGCCAATAACTGCGTCGACCGGGCGTCCTGCCCTGCGGTCTCCGGCGGAGGCGTCGGTGCCGGTGGTTCTTCGTAATTGTCATATCCCGGCTCTTCATAATCATCGTATCCCGATTCTTCATAAGCATTGTATCCCGGTTCTTCATAATCATCGTAGCCGGGTTCTTCATAAGCATCATATCCCGGTTCTTCATAATTATCATACCCTTCATAATCCGACTCGGGTGGTTCCTCAATAAATTCGTCCGGCGGCGGCCCTTCTGCAAAGGTTTCTTCTGCCGGTGGAGCTTCTGTAGGCGCTGCCTGCGAAGCAGGAGGCGTTTCCGGCGGTTTTTGCATCTTATCTGCCATCTGTTCAATCACACCGATGGGAATATCAATATCCTTTTCCGGCGGCGTCAAATCCTTAACCAAATCCCGGAGAGTGCCTTTTCCCTGCACCGTACCCTGAAATCCGCCATCGGTAAAGACCATACGAGTAACCTGCAAATCAATTAGCCCAAAGGCCGGGTCGAACAATTTATCCAAAGGTGGAAATAAAATTAATCGGGGTGGTTCATGAATATCAGAACACATGGCATAAATTGTATGCTTTCCAATTCCAATTAAGGCGAATCCGGATAAGGCTTGGTCCATTTCCGTATCGACCTCAAATCCAATAATTGAGTTTTCCTCCCGTAAGTACGCCAATTCTTCTACCACCATTAACCGACGGAACAAAGGATTCTTCGCCGACGGGGCCAATTCTTTAATTTGTGTTTGAATCTCTACTCCCATAACAATCTCCTTACTGCTTCGTTTCCGTGGTAGCGGCAGCCGCTCCTGCTAATTCATTGCGGAGCTGTTCCTCCCTTGCTTGACTGGCAGCCAGTTCTTCCTTACTGGCGTTTAATTCGTTCGTCGTTCCTTCCAGCATGGACTTCGCATTGCTTAACTCCTGCTCTAACATCGCCGCTTGGTTTTTTGCCTCAATCAACTGCTGTTCCAATGCTGCCTTCTCTTCCTGCAAGGTCTGCACATCGGTCGGCGCTTCTGCTTCCGTCACTTCTTCGGTTGCCTCTGTTGTCGGCTGTTCTTTCTTTACATTGTCCGCCACAAATTTTGCATTGACGGCAAACAGGACAAATCCGCCCAATATCACGGCGATAATAATTGCGCTGACTACCTTCGATTTTTGGTGAATGTACTCTTCCTGTTCCTCTTCTGTCTGCTCAGAAACCGGTTGTTCCGGGGCCGGTTTTTTTGCCTTTGGTTTCTTTTCCGGTTTCTTTGCCGGTTGTTCGGGCTCCACGCCCATAATTTCATTCGCATCAAATTTCATTCGATGTGGTCTCCTTTCTCTAATTTGCCAGTGTGTAAGGCCGAATATTGGTAATGGCGCCATCTGCGGTTATCTGATATAATACCATAACCTTTCCGTTGCCGCTTCGTCCTTTGACATTCGAGCTGATATAGCAAAGCGCCGCATAGGAGGTGACGCCGTCAGACTCCTGTAACACATAGGGTGTAAAATCCTTTAATTTCATATTCAAATTACCAAAGGCTTCCTGCGTCACTTCCGGCATAAATTGAATGAAGACATCACTGGCCGGGTCTGCCCCATAGGTCGAAATTAAGGTATTCCGATTGTTGATGTAAGTTGTATAATCGCTCCAGTTTAACAAGGCGTTTAACATCGGTTCTGCCGTTTCTTTGGCTATCATTTTGGCGTCTTTCGGCTCTTCCGTAGCCGGCGCCTCGGTATTTTCTGCCACTGTTGTCCCTTCCGTTGCCGTCTGTCCTTCCTCTGTCGTTTCCATATTGACCGGCTCGACATCATCATAGTTCTTTAACTCTTTGTCTAACTTGGCAATTTCCTTCTTCTGTTCCGCAATGTGATTCAATACATTCTGTCTGGCAAATAACATATGCACAACCGATACGAGGATGCCAATTACAAAGACGATGAATAATAACCGGTTTCTCGTTGCCGTCGGCAGATTGATGCGGGACGAGGATGAGTAAAAGGTTAAGTCTTCATCCTGTTCTTCTTTGTTTTCAATAATCATTTCGTTTCCTCCTTATTCTCACTGTTGCTGCTGTTCCTGTCTCAATGCCTCTCTGGCTTCATAAATACTGGACATATCCTCAGTGGTTTCCGTATCTTCATCTCCGGTATCTACTTGTTTGATTTGTTCTGCCATATCGTTAATGGCTTCCACATTCTTATCCACTTCGTCCCCATTTGGACCACTTGCCGCCACGGATTGCATCCCTGCCGATGTCATCGCATACACCATATTAGAAAAACACTGATTTGCCGGAACAAAGGTGCCTGTCGCATATCCCAGCAATTGTCCGGAATCCGGGTTCGTACAAAGCCAAAGGCCGGACATTCCGTCGGCGTAAAAGGCCCAATTCCCGGGAATCGAACCATAATACCATGCCACTCTTGCCGTTTTCGATTCGGAAGAAAACAAAGCATCTAAGGCGCTTACATTGGCAGCAAACTTTTCCGTGTCATTGACATCCAGCCCAAACTTCTCATTTTGCAGGGCGGCGACCTGATTGCCTTTTTCTAACGCGCTGGCCTTATCGGCCTCTTCGTCACGGGCTTCCGTGGTCGGCGTTTCCGTTCCTTCCGTTGTTTCTTCGGCTGTCAATACTTCCTCTTCGGTTAAGGGATTGCTGGTGACGCCGGATTGTGCTTCAATTAACTGTTGATAGTTTTTGGCATTTTCCAAATCCGTTTCCCGTTCAGAGATTGCTACTTCATTGTGGGTTTCCTTTGCCCGTAATTGATTCAAGGTTGCCATGCATCGCAAAAATACAAATATAAATACAATGCCGCCGGCAATCGCCAAGCGTTTCCATACTTTTTCCATATTTGTCTCCTTTCTACTTTGTGGCCACACCGGCCCCTACATCTTTATATTTATCCGAATTATCGGGTTTAATGCATCGGTATACATCATAGACTTCACCGCCAGAAGTCAAATAAATGGTAACATCATTTCCACAGCCCGGAGAACGCCCACCCGGATAGCTGCGTCCTGCAATGGAACCACTCACAGTATCTGAATCCACATCCGCCGCCGCTCCATGAATGGATTGAATGGTTTCTTTTCCTACAAAAATAACGGTATGTCCGTCTCGGACAAATACATCACCCGGCTGTAAGTCTTCATATTTTACCGTTTGTGAGGTTCCTAACTTTTGCCATTTGGGGTCATCACCAAGACATAATCCTTTTAAATATTCATGTTGTTTGTTTGTATTACCATTTGGATATCCAATGTCTGTACCGCTCCAAACAATCGCACACGCGACACTTCTGTCACATGACCGATAGGTTCTATCACCCGGAAAAACGCCATCATGGACGGCCTTATATAATTCGGTACCATCATTATTGATTCCATCTGCTTTCTTTGCATACGCATAAGAAACAGCGGCTCTTGCGGCGCTACTATTATCCACACTATTATTTTTTACACCACATTTTTTTGCAGCCTGCGCGCTTCCGGTATTTTCAATGGCCAGTCCAATCGAATCTGCAAGCGCCAAAATCGAATTGACATAGGTTTCATCGACCGACCAAGTGGTAATTTTATCATACCAGTCTTGTGCCTCTGTAAAACGGTTATGTTCTCCATCAAATCCATATTTTGTATTCCCTTCATATCCGGCTGCAAAATGATAGGCAGCATCTTTTACATTCGTTGTACATTGATGAGTTGTCTCAAAATTTCCTGTTGCACAGGCGGCTACAGAGCAAGTACCTGATTTCCACTTTGAAAAGAAATTTGGTCGATATTTTGCATCACTTAACATATAAGCCATCTGAAAATCAAAATCATACCAATTTTGTCCAACTCCGTTTGCAACTTCCTGTAAGGTGATTCCGGCAGGGCCTGTCCATTGCACCAATCCAAGACCGCAACAGTAAACTCCATCTTTTTGATACGCACTTTGGGTGATGGATTTATTAGCTCTCGCATATGCCGGAAATACCGTTCCTAATGTGAAGGCACTTAAATCCTGCAATGCGGCTGATTTCTTAGGACCAGACACCGTGTATGCTTCTGCATTATCTGAAATTGTTTCAATCGCTGTTGAATCGACATGACTTTCGATTGCTATATTTCCCAGCATTCCGGCAATTTGTTCATCAGTTAATCCATAGATTTTAAAGACCGAATAAATTTTTTTCGCATTTTCTTCCATGGCACCTTCTGTCGCTCCCGTTGCCCCCACATCTTTATTCACGCTGGGACAATCGGATAACAACAAAGCGACCTCATCATCCGATTCCGTGGAAAACCATGCGGAAGTATCTGCATCTTTATCGCTACAGGAATGCAGCAACAATAACGCCAATAAGACGGCCAAAATCACCCAGCCGACCGGGTTGGATACCAAAAACTTTAAGATAGCGAGCAATCCCTTTCCTAAGGCTTTGAATGCCGCTTTTGCTCCTGCCTTTAAGCCCTGTTTAACCAATCGTTTCAAATGATTGATACCGGTGGCTTCCATCAGAGCATTTTTCAGTCCCCGTTTGGCTTTTTTCTCCGCTTGGTCTATCATTTGATAGCCGTTATCCTGTTCGGCCATTTTATCCAGTTCATTTTTGTTATAATCATCTAATCGTGCCATAATCCTTTATACTCCTACGATATATACCGACTCCCCGTCTATTTCGCTTCGGAATTTATTATACCCCTGCATGGCCAAATTGGCAATATCTTGTGTAAAAGTCGACAGGGGCGTTGTCACTGGCAGATATAAGCCCCGGTTAAACAACGGTTTTCCGATTTTGTCCGCCAACTGCTTTAAGACGGAATCCACGACGGCAATGTCATAGCATTCCGTAATGGCAATCGAGGCATTTAACGGGTCCGCAATCTCCTTATATTTGAAACGGGGTTTGCCTTTCACATAGATGAGCAGCGGGACTTCCGCCGTGGCATAGGTCATATAGTGCGCTAACTCCTGTACGACGATGTTCTTGACATTTCTCTTTGCGTCACGGGCGCCGCCTCGTTCGGTATCCGTGCTGGTTCTATCCTTTACAATATACGGAATCACATCATCAGAAACAATGATACGCCGCTCATCGGTCTCTGCCACCTCAATGACATCCTTTAAGGTTCGTCTTGCAATTTTCTCCAATGCTTCGCTGGGGAGCGGGTGGAACGGAACGATAGCATCCAGACGGCCAAGTACCGCGGTCTCAAAGACATCGGAATCCGCTAACGCCTTATACACCAGCTCCGAATCGGCTTTGGCGTCCAGACTTTGATGTTTGGCCATGTTCTGATATACTTCCGAGCCTAAGTTCGTTGTCAGATTGATAATCGCACCGCAAAAGGAGGCCACCCGGTCCGGGTTTTCCGAATCCGTCAAGCGGGCGTCGTCTAATACCTGCAATAAGATATTCATCGCTGCCCGGGAGGACTTATCAACCTCATCAATCAAGATATAGGCATTCGGCGTCGACCAAACGGCCCGGAACAGGGCATCAGCAAATTCGCTTGCCGTCTCCTTATTGGAATATCTTGACATATCAAATCGCTTTAGTGGAAGACGCATGGTCTCTGAAATAATCTTCGCCAGCTCGGTTTTACCGGTACCGGTGGTTCCAGTGCTGATAAAGGAGCATTTCGGCCGGTCAATGTCCCCAAAGCCGCAGGCCGCCATTTCAAGGAGATGCACGACCACGGAAATCGCATTATCCTGATGATAAAGTCTGGTCTGTAATGCAGAAATCACATCGGTCACATTGACCTCATTATCAATATCAATCCCATGCGTTCGCCGGACGACCCGCTTTAATAACGGACGGCTGATGACCTTTTCCGTGGCCAGTCCCAGCTCCTTTGGTGAAAAGAACTCCTTGCAGAGCGTGCCGTCTTTCACATACTCCCGTTTGACGGTATCGCCAATAACGGAATTTAACAAATCAATGCTGGCACGAGGCTGGGCATTGCTTAAAAGAATCCGCTTGGATTCCATATAAATATCCTCTAAGATATTTTCATCTAACAATTCATACACCCCATGCTGTTTGGCCCGGTTTTCCAAAATATGAATAACCGCCTTTTTCGGCAATTCGGTCAATTTTATCTGTAAGAAACGCTGGTCTAACGCCCGGTTCTTTGCAATGGAATCATTATACTCCTGAAAGGTGGTCGCCGCTATCAGACGAAATCCGTTGATAGCGCTTTTCTCCAGACGGGGCTTTAAGGACTCCATTAGGCTTGGAGAAATCTCCGCAATTTTGTGAAACTCATCAATGAATAAGACAACAATCACATCATGGTCTTTGGAATATTGCCCGGCCTCATCCAACAGTTGATTAAATCCGGTGAGCAGGGCGTTATCCCGGTCGGTGTCTTTGTCAATCAATCGCTCCGGATTAACCTCTAATACCAGATAATAAGGAATGGAATCCTTATCATAGGCAAAGCCCTGCACATAGGCGGTTTTACCGGTACCGGGCTCGGCCAAGAGCACGATGTTTGCCTTTTCCGGATTTCGTAATCCCCTTCTCAATTCTCCGATATCCCGTCCGATGATATCGGCCGGAGGCGGCGGCATAATATTGGCGCCTTTATATAACATAGGATAATTTTTACTTTCGTTCAAAAATGTCGTTGCGTGTTTGGCTGTTCGCATTCCGTTCCTCTCCTTTCCGCACTTATTATAACAGGAAATGACTGTCTTGAAAAGACACTCTTTTTTTACTATAATGAAACACAAGAGAGGAGGAAAATCCGATGATGCAAATTACACGAATTGTCTTAACCGTGATACCGGTGACCTTGAGCATTCTTGTCTTTGCCGGGGCCATTGCCGTCATCATCCATGTGATGCGGGCTATGTATCAGGACGAAAAAGAGGCCAAGCGGAGCCGAAATGCCAAGCAGGAAGAACCCGAATTTATCTTAGAACCGCAAAAGTCCAAAAAGAAACAAAAAATCCTTTGTCCGTCGTGCGGCAAATTAAACAAAGGTGGCGACACCTGCCGGTATTGCGGCTGTTTCTTGCCAAGGGAAAACCGCCCGGAGACGGCCAAGCCCAATGTAGAACGGGAGGACTGATATGATGTCTCTTATCTTTACTTTATTGGTTTATCTTCTCATGTTGATTGCCATGCTGTCTCCCTATTTGATAGTCATTGCCATTCTATATCTCCGTCATAAACGGAACAAAGAAGCTGCCATTTACGCCAAGCTCGCCAGACAGCGGGAAATCGAACGAAATGAGCAGGAACAAGAGGAACTGGAGCTTAAGAAACAGAAATTTAAGCGTAAACGCTGTTCCTATTGCGGACGGCTTAACCTCATGGATGCTCCCGTCTGTTTTTCCTGCGGCGGCGTATTTGAGGAGACAAAAGAAGAAGACGCCACGACATCGTGAGCGTCTTCTTTACTGGGAAATCATCCACCGATTCTCATCCTCTGCACCTCACTTTCCTTCATCAAGGGAAAGAAAAAGACCGAAAGTATCCGGCCTTTTCCCCAAAGGATTAAAATATGAAACTATTAATGACAAAACTATCGTATCATAACCCATTCTATCTGTCAAGACAAAGAACAAGACCGGACGTCTCCGGTCTTGTTCTCTTTCAAAGTTTAAAAGGAGGCAGTTACGCCTAAGTCACTACACTTTTAGATTACCATAAATAGTTTTTGCTGTCAAGACAAAGAAAAAGACCGAAAGTTTCCGGCCTTTTCCAAAGAATGGTTTCACTAAATGAGCGAGTTAGTGAATATCAACATCATCAGTTTATCATGAGCGTATTTCCTTGTCAAGATAAAGAAAAAGACCGGAGACAACCCGGTCTTTTCCGGTGTGGGAAACACTTGGTTTCCTAACACTAGGAGGCAGCGATTCCTTGCGAAATCGCCCGTAATGAAAAGAAATTATCTTACGCATTCTTATCATAGCATACTGTTCATGAAAAAACAAGAGACTCTTCTGTCAAAAAAAACCGGCTTGCGTTACCAAATGCAACGCAAGCCGGAAAAAACTTAAGGAGGCACACCAAAATGATTGCCATATTCAGTATATCAAATTTTCTTCCCAAATGCAAGAGAAAATCCCATATCCGAAGATATGGGATTTTTACTATACAGCTTCGTCAAGTTCTGACTCTGTTGGAGCTTCCTCGATGGACTGCCCGTTTAAGTATGCTTCCAATTCCGCTTTGCCTTCCGGATTGTCCTTTACATATAGAGCAATCATTTGGAACAGTAACGGCTTCATTGCATCAAACTTTGCCTTTTCTGCCGCATATTCCGCCGGTTTGGCATTGGGAATGGATGTTTTCACTGCAAATTTCATATGTGCCCTCCTTTTCTAGCTGCATTTAATTAGAAGAATTTAAACGGGGATATTCCCATTGCAGCAATTCCCAGCGTACCCAAGATAAAATCACTCAATTTGTCAATTCCCTTTTCAAATGGTCCAATTCCATTGGTTGCCACAAGGCCCACGCAGCCAATCAAAATACAGGTAATCCAACCGGGCATTCGGGTCTGCGGGTTAAATTTGTGCATAGCAAAGGAAATAATACCGGCAACAATTGAGATTGCGAAAATACACCAGCCTACACCGGCCAGACCGCCGCCGCCTAAGCCTTTCTCAAAAAAAGTTTGCATCTTAGTGCCAAATTCATTCCAACCGGCAGTACCATCTCCACTGCCGCCCGACATTACTAACAAATTGGTCGTCTGGCTCATTACGGCTGTTATTACCGCAAAGAGAAGCAAGGATACCACCTGTCCACGCTTTTTACTGGTTACACTTGTTGTTCCCTTGTACTGGGCGCCTAATTTTGTTTTCATTTTAAAACTCCTTTCGTATGAAATGTTTTGTATGAAATTTCGTTCTGATTGACAAGTCTATCGTATCATAGTTTTCATTGGTTTGCAAGAGGATTGTCTATTCATTTCGACGCGCCATTTCCTCTTCATATTGACGCATCTGTTCTTCTTCATAGGCCCGGCGCTGATATTCATCATTTTGTTCATCATATCCGGACACGGCCTGTCTGGCTGCATTCGGCGTCGGAGCTCCAACGGAACCGGTTGGTCTTGCCGGGTTGGTCTGTCCCTGCATATTTTCCTGCGTATGTGCATTTTGTACCGAATACAAATGCTGTCTGGTCGCATTCTGTAGCTGGGAGATTCCCAATGCAGACGCCGCCGTATGTGCCACGCCAGCGGTCACGCCAGAGATAGCTTGCTGTTTCGTCGTATGTCCACCGGCGGCCTGCAATCCCTTGCCCATACTCTTGAGGAATCGGGCCTGCCGTTCTTTTCTGGCAGCATCCGGACTGTTACCTGCCATACTGGTTGTCCGGGTTGTTTGTGGCGTCCGTGCGGCATTTCCAACCTGACTGGAGGTTCCACCTCCCGCGGCACGCCTTGGTCCGGCTGCTCCACCGCCGGTTCGACTACTTCCACCCTGTCTCTGGACGGAAGTCGTACCACTGGTCCTTCCTCCGCCCGACATACTCCGGTTTGCCATACTTCGTCCGGTCGGAGCCGAATTGGCAGATAGCGTTCCGGTTGTTGAGGTCGCATTTGGGTTGGCAGCCGGCGCATTCATTTCAGTCCGCTGGTTCATAGACCGGCTCTCAAAATGGGCCGCATCGGTTGCTGTCGCTTCATTCAGGCTCTCCGTGTTGTTAGCGGTTTCCGTATCTGAATTTTCTACGGCCAGAGAATCGCTGTCTTCGGTTGCGGTGACTTCACTTGCCACATCGGCTTCGTTGACAGTATCGCCCACCTCTGCTTCATTGATATCAGAGGCTTCTTCACTGACTGCGGTCTCCTCACTTGCCATATCTACATCCGAAACAGACTGAGCAGATGAATTGGTATTGACCTCTTCCGCTGTTTCATTGACATCACCGGTGTTGACACTCTCACCGGTTTCTCCGGAACCACTCCTTGCAGCATTTTCAGAATGAGATTCTCTGCTTTCGCCTTCCTCTCTATCACTGGTTTCGGATTCTGTTCCGGTTTCATTGTTGTTTGTGTTTTCACTTTCGTAGCTTTCACTGGCTCCGGCTTCGGAAGCAAAGCTATCGGTTCCACCGGATTCCTCTCTGGTATTGGTTTCTACTTCGCTATCATTGGCAGCGTCTTGGCTTAAGGATTCGCCCTTATTTGCAAGGGCGCCACCGGCTTTACTCAGCGCATAACCGCCTAAGGCTCCCGCTGCCATCTTGGCTCCGTCTTTCATATCCATCATTTGATTTTGGGACGACGCCATTATCTGATTGGTCATTTGGTGTACCAACGCATTGTTACTTCGATGTGGATGTGCCCGAAAATCACCGGTAAATTTATTTTCAATTTCCTGCCCTTTTTCGGCAAACCGTTCCGGTAATTCGGAAACAAAATTACACCACATAGTTACCGGAATGCCTCCGAATTTTGGTACCGTCAAAATCGCCATGAGTGTCAAGATAAAGGACGCTAAACTCTTTAAGGCTTTCCCAAGTAAAGAACCTACAATTGGAATCTGGTCAAATAAATCAGCTAACGGCTGTAACAAATCGTCATTTCCTGCTCCATACCCGTTAATTAACTGTACCAAGATATTATAGACCTCGTCAAGTAAAGTATAAGTGATAACCAGTATCACACTGATGCCGAACAATCCCAATACCAAGGCTGACACACCGCCGAGCGCTTCTCCTAATGCGGCGCCTCCGGAACCAACAGCACTCTTGAAGGCGCCGGAATAAATGCTTCCGGATGCGGAGGTAATAATTTGGAACATTCCCTTAATGGCTGCCATCATAATGGTAAAAGTGGCCAAAAACCGAGCAATCGCCGGCATAGAGCCCACATTTGCCGTCGGGTCAAGGGTTGTTACATCAAAGGCAATGGTAGCGACCTGTCCGTCGGAAAAAACAGTCATATCCGAGCCGGTAAAATCGGTACGCATCATATTCGCTGCCGCAATCGGAGAAATTCCATAATGCAGGGTATTTCCATTTGGTCCGGATTGGGACATGGAAACCTGCCAGCTTTCCGGTGACTGATTTCCATTTGGAGAGTTCTTTTTACTCATATATAATCCGTTGGACATGATATAACCAATTCCGCCAGAACTGCCATCACTAAATAACGCCTGATTGACATTGCCATTGCAATCGTCTTTGATAAACGGAACCTCTTCCAGCTTTTGATTTTCTCCCAAGGCTTCCATCACGGCATAATATTTCTCTGTTTTCCACTGCTTTCCGGTACTCTTGTTGACCGGAGTGGCAAAACCAACGGCCATGGGACGCCCATTGTAGGTATTATAATATTCCTGCATTTTGGACTTGACTTCATCTTCACTCGGATTGTCTTTGTTATAGACCAAACGATAGCTGTTCATATTAATTTTATAAGCCGCATCACCAGAGAATTTGAAGTTTCCGTCTTTATCGAAGTCTAAGGTCACATCACTTGGCAACGCAAATCCACAGGCATACCAGTCTGCTACATCCAAATTGTCATGCAGATATTGTGACTGATTATTCGTTTCTGTCAACTGGGTATCCACCATTGTGGATAAGAAGTTAATCCCCTTGTTTAACGCCAATGCAATCAGATACACGCCGGAGGAGGTAATCAGAACCCGAACCAGCATTTTTCGTAACGCCAAGCTAGTATTCCGGCCGTTCGTTAGATGTAGAAAACAGCCAAACAGCAAGGTGAAAATACAGAGTAATACTGCAATGGTTTGTGTCAATGACATAATGCCCCGCTTTTGTCCAAGGGTTTTCATCACACCGTTCATAGTGGCATTGTCCAAAACCATGCTCACCAGCTTATTACTGCCATCGTTGGCCTTTACAATTTCATTGTAATCAAACAAACCCAAAACGATAGGCGCCATGTTGTAGGTTTTCATGATTTCGGTTCCCAAATTTGCCACTTTAATGGCTGCATTGCTCAAATAATTCAGCGTATCTTCCATCGTTGTGGTATCTCCACCACTGCCTCCGGCAACCGTTTTTTCCGTAAGTTTTTGTACAGCAGAGCCAAAGAGTTTATACTGGGTAAAGGCAAATCCGGTCTTCTTATCATAAGATTGTATCTGCGATTGTGGAAAGGCAACATCCGACCGGTAGGTACTCCAAATATCGGAATAATTTCCGGTTCCCTTCAGCCCTAAAAATAATCCCACATTGCCAAAATGGACACGGCTGCTCACATTGGTATAATTTTGAACTTTTGCATTTTCCCCATCGGACAACACACCGGCATTGCTATCATTTACAATGATTTTCGATATATTACTCAACAAAATCTCCTGCGGGTCTTCTGTTTTGGCTTCTGTTGCTTCCGTACTCCCGCTTTCATCGGTACTGGGAGCTTGGGTTGCCTGCGTCGTCGGCGCCTGCGTTCCACCGGTCGCAATCTTCATCTGGGCGTCGGCATAAGCCGTTGCACCGACTAATTCCGGCGCTACGGTACTATAAACTCCTTCTGCCATGACCGCAATTTTCTTTTCCCGAATGACCGAACCACCAGTTTCGGTTACAAATGGCATCAAGAAGGTAATGGTCAGGAGAAAAAGTAAACATACCACTTTGTATTTCTTCAATGTGCGCAATGGGGACACCTTCCTTTCCTCATAAAATATGGTCTAAGTATACATAATCTGCCGACAATTTCGTTTTCATAAAGAAGGCGCCGGGGCTTTCCTGTAACGATTCGGCATAAGTTTTATCTATCGAAAATGGTTCAATCATTTTATCTATCGCGTTTTTGTATAAGTCTACAACCGTTAAATCAATCGAATCCGTTAATTGCGGATACATTCGCATCACCCGGTTTTGATTGCTTTCCGTAAAAATCACATCGACTTGCGTACCACAGCTATTTATCATTTCCTGCAAGACCGGGGCAATCTTTTCCACATAGGAAAAGCCGTGAATGAAAATGGCGTCCCCATTTTGCAGGGTGGGCAGGACTAAGTTTAAGTACGAAATCATCATCACATTGGTCGTGCTGTCATTGCCAAAAGAGGCAATGCTTCCGACATTCATACCCGTGACATCCAACACCCGGTAGGGCTTTTCCAAAAATTCATCAATCACCGGATGCGTTTTCTGATTTAACGCCGGAATGGTCGGCAAAATGTTTTCATTAATGATGTTATCCAATTCTGCAATCGCACTGTCCAGCCGTCTATCCCGATTGTGTCTTCGCCGCTCGGCAATCCAGCCGCCCAAATCCGCCAAGGTCTTATACTGGTCATGCAATCCGATTAACCGGATATCGCTTAAATGCTCTAACGGATTGTAGGTATAATATTTGTTTGCCACGAAGAAATCGGTTAAGATACTCCTTGTGGCAGAGGCAAAATCATCGACCGTGGAAATGTTGCTCTGGTCGACATCCCGGTACTGGGATAACAAAGCGATAATGTTATTTAAGTGTGTCGTAAACCGTCCGGTAATCCGTTCGGGATGCTCCTGAAAGTTGTCCTTTCCGACCACTTCAAGGATATTTAATAAGCCCTTTGCCACATCTAAGGCAATTTTATGCTCTGCATTTAAGGGTATTTCCATCAACTGGTCATTGCTATCTACATGGTCTAATACAAAATGCGTGACCGAATGTCCCTCCAACAAATAGGCTCGGCTGATAACCATGGACCAGTAAATCTGACTGGGTATCTGATGATATTTCTCCGGCATCTGTTTGCCAAGCAGGGTATTTGTCTCATTGATGGTATCATTCCCCAATATCAGCGTACGCCGGTTCTTTAACAAAAAGGCGGCATGGGAGGAAATCATCTTTCCCACAGAAACGCCGATGTACTCGCTGCCTAAGGTCCTATCTCCTCCGGAATCGACAAACAGGCTGCTAATCGCTGCATCGGATGCGGACATATTGTAATAGACATCCTTGTTCTTGGCGTTGACATTTGGTCCATACAGTAAAAAGGGATATAACTGCTTATTGATATCCAATTCCCACGATAATCCTCTGGTTTCATCGTTAATTTTCAAATAATTCTTTAAGGCATTTAAACCGTCCTCCAGCAAGCTGTCATTCGGAGCGGTCAAAATGGCTTCGGCGCCAAAGGCCATCACGCAGTCACCGGTTTCAATGGCGTGCAGCAACCCCATATCATGCCGCATAAAGGTGTTTTGACTTTTCCGGTTTTTCTTGTTATCGCTGCTTAAAATCGCCAGATTGGTCCGACGCTTGATTGCCTTTTCTGCCATGGTATTGTCCACCCGCTCAAAGCAGCGGACAAAGGTCACCAATACGCCATCGGGCAATACTCCGTTTCGTTGGGTAATATCCCAAAGAACGGTACTCCAATCCATTGTCATCGGATTGGTTTGGTCCAATTTTAAAATCAATTTCAGTAATACCGAAACGGCACATTCCGTCCGGTCTATCTCATATTTGTGATTTCCAATCGGATTGGCCTTATAAATTCGTGTTAAGGTACTTTCCGTCTGAGATAAAAAATTGTGCGGCTTCATTAAGTCCAAATCTATGAGCTTTGGACGATTGTTGGTACGAGCCGTCACTACCCGTTTCTTTTTTCCTGTCTCTTCCTCCGGCGATACCGGCTTTGGTTCCTTCTTTTCCTTGACCGGGGCCTTTGCCGGTTTGGTCTTTGCCGGTTTTTTCTTTTTCACAGGCGCTTTCGCCGGTTCTTGATTGGTATCTGTCAGCTTCATGGTATGGCACTCCTTTAATAATACAAAGAAGAGGATTCGTTCCTCTTCTTTGCTCCTTACATCTCTTCTTCCTCAAACACTTCCGGGATTTCTAGCCCTTCTTCTTCAAAATAATCCCGTAAATTATCAATGACCGTCTGCACATCCTGTCGCATCCGGGGTACTTCATCCTGTAAGGGCAATAGACTTTGTAATTGTCCCTGTAAATCGGTAATCATAGCGGCGTCGGCGGCCTTTTGAGACGCCAAGGTTTCTAACTGCTGTTCAAAGGTCGCTAAAATTTGTTCTGCTTTCTGGAACTCTGCGTCCCCTCTCATCATATCCTGTACCTGTTTTGCCGCAGTATCGGCCCGTTTGACAGCGACTTCACTTTGTCCTTTGGCTTCCGATAATTCCTCTTCTAATGACTGTATGGTGCGATAGGCTTGTAATAAATCGTCCGCATAGGCGTCAATTACCTTTTTCACAAAGTTTAAATCGACATACTGTCCTTTTCGGGCATTGATTTTCTTTGGCTCCAATGGGTCTAATTCCGCCCGTTCACCATCTAATATCATGTCGGGCGTCATTTTTCCCAGTTCCCAGAGTGCGGTACTCTCTGTTTCGATTCGTGTCATTTCGGTGTTCTCCTTTCTTTAGGCGACTTGCAAATTCAGGGCCTCATCCAAATTGTATTGGCGAATGTCCTTTACAAATTTGACATAAATTCGCTGCATCGCACTTATCATTTGCTGATAGGCTGCCTCATCTTCCGATACATTCTCTTCCGATGTCTCCTCTATCAGCACTTTCTCTTCTGATGCTTCTTCTATTTCCTCTTCTGATACTTCTTCCGGTACTTCCTCTTCCATTTCTGATATTTCTTCCTCCGGTACTTCCATTTCCGGCATTTCTGGTACTTCTTCCGGTTCTACTGCTTCTGATATTTCTTCCATTTCCGGCATTTCTGGTACTTCCTCTTCCTTTGTGACAACACTTTCTTTTGCAGCCATTTGCAAATAAGCCGGATTTACAGTCAGTGGCGTCTGTAACTGGCTTCTTACTTCTTCCTCGGTCTTCGTGGTCTCTAAGAAATGACAGGTTTCTCCTCGCACCGCTTCAAAGTGATAATTCATAAATGCCTTAATAATCGTATCTGCATCCGTATCATGAATTAAGGCAATGGCATCCATTAAACTATCTGGAATTTCTCCGGTAATGTCATATCCGCCCGGATTTTCTATGGAGGGCGTCATAATTACCGGTACTGTTTCGACAAGCATTTTCGGATAATTTTCCATTAATGCCGTGGCTTTGGCATCTACAAGCGGTTCATAAAAATCGGAAAATGCCTGTTCTACCACCTCAAGTGGAACGGCCTGATTTTTGGTCACATAGTCCAGCAGCTTAGAGTCGCTGGCTAATTTTTGGTGGACGGCAAATGTCCGTAAGTCCATATCCTTTACTCCTTTCTTTTACCTCATTTGGTTCATTCTATCATTTTTTTCCTATCCGTGCAAGAGGGTATGCGTTATTCTTCTGCTTTGACCTTTTTTTCCTTCGTGAAATTAGAAGCGTCCAGCGCTTGATTTAAAGTCAGCTCTGCCCCTTTCAGGCTGTCATATTTGGTGATAGAGGCAGCATTTAAACTCTGAATGGCGTCTAACACGGCGTCCGCCTTCTCCTGTAAGGCGTTCAAATTCTCAATTACAATGGATTCCTCTTCACTTGGCGTCCAAATCGGAGCCCCGGTTTTTGCCGCCTCTTCATTTGCTGCGGCATTGCTGTCCAATAAATCCTGATTATATACCACCCCGTTATAGGAAATGGCTACCGGAAAGGAAAGCTCCGGATTTCGCTCTTCATCTGAAACGGATAAAATATAAGTCACATCCTTTGTTGTCGAAGTATCGGTAATTCCGTTATACAGACGATTCATTGCCACATAATCTTTTAAGGTGGAAAGCGGAGGCGCCGGCGTCACATTTAATGGCAGGCCACCGATGCGTTCCAGTTCTAACTGATAGGCGTCCAGACTTTCCTGCAACTGCGTTTCCGCTTTGGCTATTGGCTGGTTCTTGCCGGTGCCAATCAATGCGTCGGTTAAAACAGATAAGTCAATTCCATTTTTTCCATAGAGCAGTGTGGTCTTTTGTGAGTTTGACAACACAATGTCCATTCGGGGAATGTCCGCATCATTTAAATTTTCCTTCGCTACGCTTACACGCAATCCATATAATCCGCTGCCGACCGAATCCTTTTGATTATTCGTATAAATCAACAGGATACGCCCTTCTTCCGAAAAAGGAACTACAGCCCATTTATACTGAATATTGGTCACCGTGGTACCGGAAGAGGCGGTCAATTCAACTTTATATCGTTCCGCTGTTGACGGAGCGTCTTTTCCGTCCACATAAAACGCAAGCAAGTGCTCCTTGTTATATTGGGATGAGGCCAGCGGCGTTAAGGAAATACTGCCCGACCGAATGACTTCCCCGCTCTCAATTAAGGCGGTCATTTCGGCAGAAGCATTTCGTTCTCGTAACTGATTTAACAATGTCTGCGTTCTTGGTACCACGCCAAGCAATACGCCAATTATAATCAGGCACAATTCTCCAATCAGGCGGTTTCGCTGCTGGAACGGCGAAAGGAAGAAGAACAAAATTCCCTTTTCGTCCAGAAATTTTTTTGCCTTTTTGATGCGGCCGACAATGTGTTCTTCATAAAACCGGGCAAAAGTAAACGGTTCCTTTACCTCGGCAATGATATCCATTCCGGCTTCTTCCTGTTTTTTCTTCACGCGGTCTCACCCTCTTTCCGTTCGCACCATTCTACGCCGCCTTCAAATCCCATGATAGACAACAAAACATCAGCCGGATTGGTTGCCGGTCTCGTAATTCTTGAAGTCTTCTTTAACGCCGTAATGCAGCGGTTCACATTCTTTGGCTTCACTAATAGCACGGCATACTGCTGAATGCTTCGCCCGGCGTCAGAGGTTCCGGCGTTATATAATAGCTGGCTTCTTCGGCGGCTCATCGCCGCAAAATCGTCTCCTTCAAACTGCTCCCGCTCCTCCAAATAGGACTTTAAGCGGAGCATTCCGGTATCATTATCCTGCTTTTCCACAATCAGCAGGGACTCGCCGCCCTCTAAAATATTAAACAGGCTTTTTACGGCCCGGGCCTGTATGACCTTTTCCTCTTCCGAGCTCCAATATCCGATATTG
Source organism: uncultured Clostridia bacterium (assembly GCA_947623945.1). GTDB lineage: Bacteria > Bacillota > Clostridia > TANB77 > CAG-508 > CAG-269. The sequence goes on from CANQHU010000001.1 coordinate 51,153, forward strand.
GAAGTGATGTTGTAAACCAGAGCATAATTTCTGGTCCCTGCCATCCGGAACGGAACGGCGTCTAATTTTGTGTTTCCGATATCGGCTTCTGAAATGCCATGGCCCAAGGTATTGGTCGTCATCTCCTCGGTCACCATCATATGTACCGGCTTTTTGAACACGATTCCATATAGGTTGGTGAGTAAGTTCCGTCCGGTCGGCGTATGTCCCAGTACAATGTTAGCAAAGGCCACATAGGCGAGCAGGGCAGGCCAGTTCTTATGGAACAAGGCAGTCTTCCAAAGCAGAATGCCAATTCCAATCGCCAAGAGCAGGGTGCCCATCATCCGAATCGTAATCGCGCCGATAACCGTGGTGTTTCCAAAGCTGCTCTGCTTAGTCACCTGCATCAGCAATACATCATTCTCTTCATTCATTTCCTATCCTCCTTTGGCTCTGGCATCAAATACACCGTGTCTCCGTCTATGAATACATCGGTTTCGTCCGGAGGCTCCAGTCGGTAAAACACGGGGCCACCCTTTTTCTGTTTGAAGGGAAACAGGAAATGGTCCAAATTTCCGCCGGACAGCCAACGGCGCAAGGTTCGCTCGTGTACCCGGCTGATTTGGGCAATTTCTTTGATACGATAATATTTTTTTCCGTTAATCTCGGTCATTGTCCTTCCCGTCCTTTCTTATCATCGGGTTCATTGTATCAGCTTCTTGCACAAAACACAAGAGGGTGTGAAAGAGAACGAAAAGGACGCAAAAAGAAAGAGAAGAGCGATGACAGCTCTTCTCTTCCCACGATAACTTATGAAAGAGGCGGCAAATTACAGAAGGTGTACTTCTATGCCTACGGGCATTGTAACACAAGATATCCTCCGTTGTCAACAAGAAATTGTGGTTGGGGAAAAGAAAACCACAAGAAGGACGAAAAGGGACAAAAAGGTTTCTTCCAACGAAATTTCACCGCTCTTTTTCCTCCCGTCACAAAGCCCATTTTTTTCACTCTAAAAATCACCTTCTAAAAACACGCGAAAAATCACCCTCAAAAAATACCCCTTCCAAACGGGCTAAAAAACAGGCAAAATTGGAAAAATTTTCCAAGGGGACAAAATGGGGACAAAATTGGGCCTTCGGGGACAAAATTTTGTCCCCATCCTAACACGCATAAACACTGGGTTTTTTCGATTTTGGCACTTTTGAGGGGACAAAATGGGGGACATTTTAAAAGTCCAACAAAGCTAGGAAATAAGCCACTTTTTGGGATTTCTTTTCTCTTTTTGCCCCCATTCTCAAAATCTATATATAGAGCGTAAAATAGAAAAGTTAAGTTTTATATAAAGAGTTGTCAAAAATGGGGACAAAATTGCAAAAATGCCTTTTCGCCCTTTGTTTATGCGGGTTTGCGGTACTTTTCGGGCGGGGACAAAATTCTCGAACATCTGTTTGGGTGAGCCTCGGAGCCCTTGATTTTCCTAGCCAAAACAGGGGGACAAAATGGGGACAAAATCGGGGACATTTTTGTCCCCTCGGCGAAATTTTGTCCCCGATTTTTCGTACATATGTTTGGCAAAATGCCGATTCTTGAGACTATACTTAGGTTTATCGGCATTTTTCGTACATATGTTCGTTTTTTTCGTACATATGTTCGTTTTTTCGTACATATGTTCTGAACATATGTTTGTTTCCAAACATATGTTTGGGGTTGAATTTCCAAAAACAAACATATGTTCGAGATTTTTGGCTTTATTTTTTCCAAATTTTTCCAATTTTGAACCGAACAAGTGTTTGTTTTCTCGAACACTTGTTTGGGTGTTTCTTCGTACATATGTTCGAGAGTGTTTGATACCTCTACCTTATCGAACCCTTTTGTGTTCAATTACTCCGATTCATCGAACTCCATTTGGTATTCATTCTCTCCCACCCATCGAATACTTTGTGTTCAATCACTCTGACGCATCGAACCCCAAAAACCATTCGATGTCTCCCACTCATCGAACAAAATAAGAACAGATGTTTTCGTCTTGTTTTTCTGTTTTACCTATGATAAGATAGTAGCACGATGACATACGAGACGGAAACCAAATTCCGTCATGAAAGAGGTGAAAGCATATGAAAGAGGGGTTACGAGACCCGTTGTTCCTGCGTGTGCAATTTTTGAATGTACATATGAAGGACAAGGGTACGCCAAGTATCTCTGTACGGTTAAATCTAACCAAAGATAACCTGATTTATGTACAAAATCGAAAGGGACGCGTGGAAGTCATTGGCTACCAAGACCCGGATTCCGGGCTGTTTGTGGCGGAAGAAAAGGGACAGGCTGAGTGCGTGTACCAGCAATTCCGCAAGAAAGCGGTGGCGTATGCAAATGAAGAATTAAATCAGTTCCTTTCCCAATTAGAAAGTTTATCGGACGAGGATTATAAGGAACGGGGCTACCGTCCGTATCCGATATTGGCGGCGGCTTTAAAGCAATGCCTTGTGGATAGACAAGCCTTATATGCCGATTTGCAAAAGCAGGTGAATTTAATTGCGTCGACCAAATTTCCCAAGGTCAATGAATTTGTGGCATTTTCCAATGATGAGGTCTTATCGTTTCCGGTGACCGCGCGTCTGCCGTATCGCAATCCGCAGACCGTGACCTTATCGGAAGAACAGAAGATGGAAGTGGAAACCTTTTTATCCGTTTTCTTCGATGATTATAACCGGTATGTCTTTTCATGGTACTTTGGGGCCGTGTTATCCAATATTCCGATTTATGATGACCGCATCGGCAAAATGGCCATTTTGAGTAGTCACTTGGGTGGCAGTGGAAAGTCAACCTTGGTCACGGCGCTTTGTGACGCCATGTTATCCGGCTTTTGCGATATCCAAGATGATTTTGATTCATTTTTTGTGGTAGGAAATCGGTTTGGCACTTCGACTTTATCCAGCAAGCGGCTGTCTGTCTATTCCGAGGCTTCGTTTTCCAACGACCCGTTATCGGATGACCACAATTTTACCGGACTCAATGTCTCCTCTTTAAAGTCGATGATAACCGAGGGCTACATTGCGGCGGAAGAAAAGTTCGGTGACCGGAATATGGAACGCTTATCGGGTTTTCATCTGGTGCTGACAAACTTCCCTCCATTGGTGACCGCAGAAAACCAAGCGATGAACCGGCGAATTCTTCCGATTATGATGCGTCCCACGCCGATGAGTGAGAAAGCTAAGCAGTTAAAGCTATGGGGACGACAGACCATGGACGCTTACTTACGGGAAAAGGCGGAGCTCTTTGCCGCTTACTTTGTTTCTGTTTTCCGGGAAAATGAATATGCGTTTTTGGATATAGACTACAACCATCGGGATTATTTGCGGGATATCAAGGATTCCGGTGATGATTTAAATGAAGAATTGAAACAAGACAGAAAGAAATTGGACGCCTTGCGGGCCGATGGATTCTTAAAATGGGTGGAAGGTGTGGAAAAGAAAGACCAGCTAGACTTATCCGTCTTTAAAGCCGATGTCATGGAAATTGCGGCAGGGGGCGCCCGGGACGGCATTTGTGACCATATTCGGATTTCTACCGAGTTAAACGGCCGTTTCCTTTATGTGGATGCGTCCAAATCCTTCCTGTTACGCTATGGAACGGCGTCCACCAATTTACGCAACCGGTTAAAGGAATATTATGGGGAACCGGCCAAGAAATTCCATCTTCGGATGTTTACAATACCATTTTGAAAGGGGGTAAATTTGATGAAAGAAACGATGTGTTATGTCATCATTTCCGATTGTGAGCAGACAAGCTGTACGAAAGACTGCAACGGCTGTTCCTTTTACAAGGAAGCGATTGTCCGCCGGCCGTTGTTGCCGGAAATGCAGTCGGAACTCGGTCATTCGGTATTCCTCACAAGAGCAGAGGCAGAAGCCCATTTGGTCGAGCCGGCCGTTTTCGTTTGAATTTTGTGACAAAAGGAGACAGGATTATGAAACATTCGATAAAACACCTTTCACCCTCCTTTTTCTTTCTGCTATTTCACGGAATTTATACGATTATCGTCTGTTTGATTGACGATGGATTTGCCAACCGGTTTGATGTGGATTCCGTGTGCGCGTTTGGCAGCTATTTAGCCATTTCTTGGATAGCTTATATCATATGTAAGATTGGAAAATATGCGTACCGGGCCACTGGAGCCCGTGGCTCGACCTGCTTATTGTTGGGCACCTTCAGTGGTGTTTTCAGTGGATGGCTTCTCTTTTTTACGCATCAGACGATTCCGCTTCTTTTTGCCTTAACGACACGGCAGCGGGAGATAATGAGCCGGCTTTTATTTGCCACAGGTATTAACTGCTGTATCAATGGGGCGAGCGCCGTGTTGGAATTTGATATTATCTTTCACGAGCAAAACAAAAAGGTCGTATGGAGTGATATTCTATACTGGGTATTAGCCATTTCATTGGATATGGTGGTTTACTTATCTCACTTACCGGTACACTGGCTGATTTATGCCACGGTCATTTCCAATTTAGTGTATACCATTGTGTTACTCATTGGCAGCCCCTTATTACAGGAACCGATTCAGTTCTCTTTCCTTGCCACCGGCCTGCGTCGGGGCGTCGAGGTTGCCATACAGGATATTCTCGCCGTATGTATCACCGTTTGTTATACGATTGGGGCCAGCCATTTACCGGAAAAGCAGTATGCCTTGCATTGTATTGCCTTTGGCATTGTCACGATGGGCGAGGAGCTGGCAGTCAGCTTTGACTTTTATACCTTGCAGCGGCTATCCCACCGAACACAGAATGTGGTAACATATGCGGAGCGGCATATCAAATGGGCCGGATATCTTTTACTGGGAATCACTTTATTCTTATTGCCTCCCTTTTTGTGGCTGTATCATGGCGTTGTACCATACGGAGAAGTATTCGGCTGGTGTCTGATTTATATGAGCAGTAATGTGCCATTAGTATTTTACTATTTTTACGACGCTATTTTAAACAGCTTGTCAGAAACAAAGTATCTCTGGATAAGCTCCGTGATTGGGCTCTTTGTCCGACTGCCGTTATTATATTTGGTATTACACTATCATTGGGGCCTACTTGGTATGGGTCTGATTGCTCCCATTGACTTTGCGGCTCGGGTTATCTATTTAAAAGCATATGCCCACCGTGCGGAGCAGCATCTCTTGACAAAAAGGTAGCATTGTGGTATTATGATGTTGGGTGTAATCCACTTTCTTTCCAGTGGGTTTGATGGGGAAAAGTGCTTTGTGAGGCAAAGCACTTTTTTCTTTGTCTTGACGAAGCATTCGATTCCCCTTATAATAAAACTGCTCGCAGTAATACTTTCATTGGCGCCTCTCGTTTTTTACGCAGGGGCGTCATCCCTAAAAGGAGAAATATCACAAAATGTGAATCTCCCTAAAAGGAGAAATATCACAAAATGTGAATCAAAATCAATTAACCGATTTGTGTCGTAAGTATATAACGGAAGTCACCATTTCTTAGGAGGGAATATGGACTTGTTTATGATGTGTTTGCCATTCATGATATATGTTCATGGAATAGGCAACCAAATTGATTACATTACACGGTATTATACAGAAGAGGATATCGAACAGTTAAAACAGCAGAGTCCGGATACGACGATTCCGGCGTGTTTGTTCTTTTTCCTTTCCGTGGGATTAAGTTTGTGGTCATTATTATCGTTTTAATCAGAAAGTTTAGGAGATAACTTCTCTTGACAATTTTTTCCATATATGGTATTCTATATATATCACAAAAGATATTCTATGTTTCACAAATGAATTTCACATTGCTGTACGAAAGAAAGAAGAACTCTATGTTTCACAAATGAATTTCACATTGCTGTACGAAAGAAAGAAGAACCGTCTTGTCCCCGCAAGGCGGTTCTTCTCTTGCGTATTTGTTTCCTTTCTATTATAATGAAGATAGTGAATGTCACAATAAGAAAGGAGAAATGAATGATGCAACATAAAACCATACTTTTGGTTGTGTTCTGTTTACTGGGATTGTTCCTTCATCCGATAATCGGAAAAGCGGAAAGCAAAATGATTTCCATTTCCTCTTCGGAAGAATGGGATATCTTTTTATCGCAGTCTGACAGTACATGGGACAACCATGAGAATACAATTCATTTACAGGAGGAGACGGATGTTACCATTTCCTTGTCGGAAGAAATTTCTCTTAAAGAAAATATCACTTTTATGGCGCCGCCTTCGACGACTATCACATTTGATTTTACAAATGGTCAATTTACCGGAATGGGACATCTTCTTGTGTCCGATGTATCTTCCGTCATCTTTTCCGGCGAAATGGTCAGTCATATGGAGGTTTCTAATACGAATGTGTCTTGGACGCAATCCCCATCTCAAAACTCTTTGGGAATCTTAGATAGCATTTTTACGGAAGCACCCATTACTGTAACGCCAAATAAACCGATTCCCTTTATCTTAAAAGATAGTTCCTTAACCAATTCGCCTATTATGACACCTCGCACGACTACCGTTTTGATTGACGGCGTGACCTTAGACCATAGTGATGTGCACATCAATACGATACGAATGGGCGCTGATGTACCATCTCATCAAATTCTGGACAGTACATGGACAGACAGCTCTTTGATATTAGAAGGGGAAACCAGCGGCGGTGGTGTGTTTACTTTTCAACAATTAACTTCTTATGATAACACAAAGGGACTTGTTACTTATAACCGGCCTTCTACTTCCGCTAATCTGGGCTTTTTAGCAATGCGTTTAAATGAGGTTCATGCCTATCGCTGCAAGGAAAGTCCAACCAAATTCGTCGATGTTTCAATGGGTTGTTATATTTCTTATATTAGAAATTGTTCTTTTGAAGGTACAACAGAGGCGTCTGACAAAACTGGCCTTCTGGTAGATTATGGTGGAGTGGAAGAAATTAATGGTTTAACGGTTGACCACTTTGGCACGGGTATTTCCATACAATATGGAAATGTGAGAGGAGATGCAGTGCAAGCCGTTGGTGATACAGATAAGTTAATCACCAGCGGATATACATCCAGATGTAAAGCTAGTTGGCAGGATTTTCATATCAAAAATTGTACAAATGGTGTGGCTGCAAATTATCAGAGTTTTTTTTCTGCGGACAGTGAAATTTTTGATTTTTCTATAGAAGGAATAGAAGACAACACGACTGGAGAAGGCTTTGTCATGTATAACGGTTTATCAGATTCTAATTTAACAGACGGGCCAGAATATTTGATACCGAAAGGAAATCTTTATATTCATGATGGAGACATTAAAAATTTTAAGATTGGAATGCACTGTTATTCCAGCTCTGCGTGGTATGTTGACAACATTGCGATTCAAAATGTAAATCAAGGCTTATATGCGCAAAATAGTATTGCCGGTATTTTCCGACGAATGCATATCATGAATGGTGTCGGTGAGAATAATCAAGGTCTTTATACAACATCTGCAACAGATTTTGTATTATTAGATGGCCATATTGATAATTTTAAGACAGGTGGTTATACAGATAGTGGAGTGCCTTTGATAATAGGCGGAACCATTGAAAATTGTGATGTTGGTTTGACAACTTATCATACTGCAATCTATGGTGTAAAATTCATTCATAATAAAATTGGTTGGAAACAACGCAGTGCACCAAACAGTCTTGGATTTTGTTTATTTGACGGACAAGATAAAGAAAACGCAATCGGTATAGATTTAAACAATATAGGTACAAGAGCGTGTGTTGGTGTATCAGATGTTTTTGTATTATACCCGGAGGCTAACACAAAAGAAGGAGAGGGATGTTTTGAAAATTATAATTATATCAAACAATTAGCGTCTATTTCTGAAACTTATTCAGATATCAAAAAATTTGAAATTAAAAACTGTAAAATAGGAATTGACGCGAATGGAAAAAGTGGAGCGGCCGATGTTGCAGCCGTTTCTATTCACGATTGCCAAACAGGTATGAATTTACCAAATTATCAGAGTTATTTTGGAGGAGGTGTAGAAGTATATAATTGTGATATTGGTTGTTATTTTGGTTCCATTTATACCATATCAAATATCATGGCAAAAGACGAGAGTGTAAATTATCCGGTTACTTTCCGAGATTGCAAAATTGGTATGAAACAAAATAAAGAAGAAAATGGGACCATATTAACCAGTGGTATGGTATCACCCAATTATCCGGCTATTTTATTTGAACAATGTGAAATTGGATTTTATTCTGCTCTTACACTATTACGACAAGTTCCTCTTGGATTTGTCGATAATGAAATTGGCTGGAAAATTCCAAATGAATATGGAGAAACCAAAGTAAATAGCTGGTCTCCATTATTGTATCTGAAAGGCAATGAAGTCGGTGTAGATGCAGAAGAAGACACGCTCCCTGATACTGGGAATGATTTTAACAACTTTACCGCAGATAAATTATATATGCGTGACAATGAAATTGGTTTGCGTCTTACCGGCCGTGTTTATGTGAATACTTTAATGGATGTAAAAAATTCAGATATTGAAATTGCCAACGAACATGGCCTATTAATTATAGGGGGAGGGGCGTCTAAAGACAATGCTCTTACTTTCACGGTTCCAGATACCAGTTTACAAGAAACAGGCCGTTTTGTTGCCACGGGAAAAACCTCTTCTCAAGAGGCAGTCAAAAATGCAGAAATTACTAATGAAGGTCTGGTGTTAAATCCTGAAGACCCCGGTATTTATCGGTTCACACCAAAAGAGGGAGGTGGTCATCAGCATGATGATAAATTTATCTCCGGCAGCCCCGGCGACCCCGGCAGCAACTGGTATTTGGTCATCCATAGCGGCTGCTATGTCAATTATGATTATGAAACGAACGGTGGCGAAAGCTGGACGGGTGACAATACAAGGGTATCCTATTTAGACGGAGAGGAAATTGATATTTCATATACCGCAGAACGAACCGGTTATCGGTTTTTAGGCTGGAGCTTATCACCGGATAATGCGACCGGTCTTGTGGAAGAGCCGCTCTTTGCCGAAACCGAAGAAATCACTTTATATGCTATCTTTGAAAAGATTGTGACGGTGACTTATGATTATGAGACCAACGGTGGTACGGGAATATCCAGTCCAACTGAATTGGCTCCTGCTAATTCTTATGAAACCAAACCGGGTGTCCCTGTCAATTTGACTTATACCGGACTCAAAGCAGACTATGCCTTTGTTGGCTGGAATACAAACCCGGAGGCTCATACCGGACTTTCTGAACTTATTACCGAAGAAGAGGATATTATCTTATATGCCATTTACGAACGAACCTATACCATTACTTATCATGCCTATCAGAATACCTTTTCTGAGGAGTATACCATCTATAATAACGATGTGTATGCATATTCATATGCGGATTATGCGCTGAAGCCAAAATCCGTGGAGCAGTTCCGGTATTACCAGCCGCGGGGAACTTCAGAACAAGCATCTCCGGGAGACACCATGTCTTCTTATTATACAGATGTCGATTGCTATTATGATATTGAATATTTCTTACGCTATGTGGAATATACAAGCTATTATCCACCTGCATTAAAAGAAATTGCGAGAGATACGCATTTATATCAGGATAAGAAATACGATGAATTGGACGATATCGAACAGACTTGGAATATCAAAGAATATGCAGACTGTTTGGAAACAGAAGTTCCAAAGGATACTTTATTTCAGTATTGGTATCAATTTGATAGGGAGGAAACCATCAGTCATCCGGGAGATACTTTAAAAGCGACAGCACCTGCCATGGATATATGCGCTGAAATCAAGTATATCAAAACGGAGGCGCCAACGATAACGGTATCCGATGTGTATCAGGTGACGCTCACCCCGGGTAATATTGAAAATGATACGCTTGATACGATATATTACCGGATAAATGGCGGAGATTATATGGAATATACAAAACCATTCCCAGTCTATAAAGACTATACGATTGAGGCATATCAAACGACCACGCGTGGTATTTCATCTGATACCGCCAAAGTGACCGGACGGGAAAAGCCAATCGGCATTACCGCCACTTACAACGGTGGAGACAAAGAACTCTTTGAGCGGGTAATTCCGGAGGAGGTCACCGTGACCTTGCATTATCCAAATTCGCCGGACGAGACGACAACTGATTTTACCCTTCGAGATGATGTTATTATGAAAGAAGGCCCCAACACCGTGACCGCCGTGTACCAAGACTCGGATGAGATGGAACCCTTGACTGATTCCTTTCCCGTAAACGGCGTGCTTCCTAAGCATCCGAAGACGGCGCCGCCGGTCATCACAGTCAGTCCGGACTGTAAGGTCACCATTGCGGCAGGGCCGATACAGGACGATTTGTTAGATACGATTTATTATCGCATCAATGGAGGTGCTTGGACAGCTTATACCGATATTTTCCCGGTTTATGGAAAGTATCAGGTGGACGCTTATCAGACCACAAAGCTATATGCCTTATCCTCTGAGATTGCTACGGTATCCGGCACGGAGTATCCGACCGGTATCACGGCAACTTATACCGGAGACGACAAGCCGGTAGGCGACACCGTGTCCAAATCGGAGGTGACTGTTACCGTGCATTATCCCAATTCGCCGGATAAGGAGACGACCGACTTTACCTTAGAGGACACGGAAATTACACATCCGGGATTAAATGAGGTCACGGTACACTATACAGAATATCCGGACGACCCGAAGTGCCCAACTTATACGACAACGGTCAGTGTCAATGGGGTGCTGCCGCCGGAGCCGCCAAAGGTGACGACCGACCCGCCAACGATTACCGTGCAGTCCGATTATAAAGTAAGCCTTACGCCGGGCGCCATTCAAAATGATACTTTAGACCACATTTATTACAGGATTAACGGCGGCGACTGGCATATTTACAAGGATTTGTTCCCCGTATATAAAACCTTTACGGTCGAGGCATACCAGACTACCAAGCGGGAAGGCGTCAAATCTGACATTGTGAAACAAAGCGGCAGAGAATATCCATCCGGTATTACGGCAGAATATATCGGTGACCTGAAGGATATTGGAGAAACAGTACCGCCGGAGGAAATCATTGTCACCGTGCACTATCCAAATTCACCGGATGAGACGACCACGGATTTTACGCTTACCGATGATGTCATCACAAAAGAGGGGCCCAACACCGTGACCGTCCATTATACGGAATATCCGGATGACCCGGAATGCCCGACTTATACGACTACGGTAGAAGTCATTGGCGTTAAGACACCGGACGAACCGTCAACTGAGCCAAAAGAAGAGACATCCACCGAAACAACAACGGAGCAGGAAAAGACGACGGAGGTTTTAACAACGGAAGAGAAGACCACCGAAGTGTCGACAACGGAAGTGGTTACTACAACAGAGGCAACCACCGATGTTCCAAATATTACAGAGGAAGTGACAGAATCAGAAACGGTAACCGAAATGGTAACGGAAGAAGAAACAACGGAAGAGGAAACAACAGAGAATAGCAGTGAAACGATAACGGAGGTAAAAACCGGAGATGAGGGACATCCTCTACTGGTATTATGCATCTTCCTGCTTTCTACTTTGGGATTTCTGTTCTTGGGCTTTCGTAAAAAGAGATAAGGGATGTTCTTGACAAAGAAATCAGCCTTTGTTATACTCAAGTTGCGTGAAATCTTTGAATATTTGGGAATGGAGCTGGGTATTACCCGGCTCTTTCCTTTCGTCTTGACAAGAAATGTTTCTTATGATACGATAATCTTACCTTGTAAGTTTGTTTTTGGACACCTCCAAAACAGATACAGGTGCGGTACTCATTCACGAGACCAACCTATCCTCAAATGCCTTTGCGAAAGCAGGGGCATTTCCCCATTCTAATTTCTACTATTGTAGATACAACGGTATAACCTTATGATATAATAACAATGCATAAATTGTCTTCTTATAAGCATAAATTCCGGAAAAGAGCCTGCTCTGTCAGGTTCTTTTCTATTTTCCCATTGACAAATTCAATTCGTTATGTTATGATTATCATGGAATTTGTATTGACTTTCATGGCATAAGTCAACTTACTGGAAAAGAGCCTGCTTTGTCAGGCTCTTTTTCATTGACAATTCGGTTGACAAGGTTTTCTGTTTTTTTTATAATAAGAGTGTCGAGTGTTACTCTTTTTGTGTTTGCTTGTTCTACGAGTTAGGACGAGAATAGTGTCTCCTTAAAAGTATCCGAAAATGGACGGTTCTTGCCGTTCATTTTTGGTTTTTGTTCACCACCCGATTGACAGAATTTGTGAACTTATGGTAGAATGAAATTGCCATAGATAGGTTCTCATTTGGACGGTCCAAATGCGTCCTATACCATTCCGAGGCTCCCTATCTCATAGGGAGCCTCCTTTTTTTTCGGCTGCGAATACTCGCAGCCTTTTTCTTGGGGCTAAGCCCCATACCCCAATTAATTTTTGAATTCCTTAATTTGCCATCGGCCGGCTGTTACAGGTCGGCCATTTCCTCCCCTTATTTATTTTTTGTTAGTAAGACGAATGGAGCATCAGGCAAGCATAGCTTAAGGTGGATGCCGGGGCTATGAACAGTTTCCGTTGTAGAGGGTACGCTGAATCCCGGGCCGGGATATTCGACTGGTATCCCTGTTCCATTCGTTTTTCTTCTTTGTAAGAGGGTGTTGCTTTCCGCTTTCGATTCTATTATAATAGACATAGGAATGGAAAGGAGAGAGAATCTATGGCCAAAATTAAATTACATTTGCCTCCCATGTATAATCGGTGGCATCAGATAAAAAAGGAAAATACGAAATTTGCGCTGTATCAGTATTTGAGCGCATTGACTGATATAATGGATAGAATAAACGGAACTACATCGGAATTGGTCGGTTACTTGGAAGACCATGCCTTTCCCGATGCTTATGTGCCAGATATTCCGGTGGTAGAGGGTGAGCTATCCAGTCAATCGTCAATTACGATTCCGGAGGAATATGAGGAATTGTTGGACGAGCCGGGATTATCCCCTGCTACGGCATTTCTATTAATCATTCAGATAACGATGCGATTATCGGCCCAATATGGGACTTCCCTGTTAAAATTAACACGAGTCGTTGAAAAGTTGATTCCTGATTCCGATGAAGAACCAGAGGAAATCATAGCACATCAGCTGCATATTACAAAGCAGTCAAGGAGTAGGAACGATACAATTTCGCAAAAGGAGCGAAATCAAGTTCAGCAGGACGAGTCGAACGATACTGTTCCGCATGACAAGTCGAACGCCGTTCCTTCCCGGTCGAACGATACAGTTCGACCTACCGCGTCGAACGATACAGTTCGACCCAACCCGTCGAACGATACAGTTCGACCCAACCCGTCGAACGATACAGTTCGACCCAACGCGTCAGAGAAGAAAATGCCTCCAAAGGCGTCCTCTTCGCCTCAGCCGGTCGAGTCTTCACCTACTGAGGAGCCAGTAAATGAAGAACTTCTCTCCCGCTTACAAGGATTGGTGGACCGGGGCAAAGACCTTATGGAAGAAACCCCAGTGGAAACCAATCCCCTTTTAAAAGATTTCCTGTAAAGGAGGGCCAATTATGACACACTTCTTTGATATGGACGGGACATTAGCTGTCTATGAACCGGAAATCTTTCAAACGCAACCGTGGTATGAAAATTTACCACCTCATTATTTTGCAAATTTACCGCCAATATCTTCGGCTGTCAATTACATCTTATCGTTGTTGGAAATGGACCGACGGTCTATTTATGTGTGTACGACCGTGGCCATTTTGGACAACGATAAAGCATTCTATGAGATTACAACGGATAAAATCCGTTGGATACAGATGCATTTAAAAGGCCGGCTTTTGGCTGACCACTTTTTGGTAGCACGGTTGCCCCGAGGTGATAATTTGACACAGGCGGGCAGTTATACCAAATCGGCGGTTGCAATGGCACGCTTAGAGCGGCCCTTACAAGAAACCGATTACCTCTATGATGATTTCAATCCCAATTTAAATGATTGGAGAGACCACGGAGGTACACCCATTAAGGTATTAAATGGAATCAATTCTTATCGGGACGATATGAATTGCATTTCCTTTTCCTAGCTCATCTATCAAATCATAGATAGAAGGAGTAACGAAGGCGCTTGGAAACGAGCGTCTTTTTGTATAAAAAAAAGAAATGAAAGGGAGGAAACCAAATGAACACATTATTAGAAAACTCTGCCATTTTAGCAGCACTGGAACACATTCGGAATCATCCGAATTATGAAGTTGTCACCGTATCACCCATTCAGCAAATTGAGACAGAAACCTTTCCGTTTGAAACCGTGTCTTATGGACAACGGATTTCCATTACGGAGAATGAAGACCCGGCAAATCCGGTTGTTGTGCAGTTTTCCGCCATGCAAAAGATGACGGTTACTTATTTTGGTGCACTTCGACGGTTGGTCAAAGCAACGATTATCGGCGGGTGTGACGGTGTGCGTTATATCTATGGAAGTGCAAAAGACCAAGATAATAAGGTCATTGCACAAAAACAGGGCGTTGGATTAATATCCTGCGAATTCGTAGGAGATGTTGCCATCACCCAATGTGTCAATTTATAATCTTTGTTTCTTCAGGGACACCCAGCGTGTCCCTTTTTTTATATGTCACTTATTTTTTCATTTGAAAGGAGAATCATTATGTTAAAGTATGTAAAGGGAGACTATGAAACGGTACCGGCGAAAAATAGTGCATTGGAGGCATTGTTTGAGCGCTTTCAGAAAGAAGTCTTTGTCATATCCCATTCTGAGGTGACCTTTGTGGACACGGAAAAAGAGGTCTTAGACCCATGTTCCACCATTCGCCATGGAGAGACCATTAAAACCATCGACGATTCTTGCATTGATGTTGCAGAAATTCGTTTTTCCGCAACGGAGAAAATGGAAGTTACTTATTACGACGAGACAAAGGCGGAACCACAAAAAGCGGTTTTGTTAGCAGGCTTTGATGGCGTTCGCTGGTATTATGAAGATGTGGAAGAGACATCGGAGGCCAAGGGACTCTGGGGCGTGTACCGCGGCTGTACGAAAATGGAGTTTGTTGGCGAAGCCGCTTCCCTTCACAAGTGTTTACAGTATTAAGAAGCATTCGGCGTCTGGGAGACCTCTCAGGCGCCTTATTTTTGAAAAAGAGAGGAGAACAAAAATGGTAGCACAAGAATTCATAAAAGAATGGAAAAAATTGGGATATACCCAAATCCGCTTTAATTTATGGCGGGGCTGCCGGTTATATGTCAATTTAAAGGATGTGCCGGCATTTTGTTATGCTCTTGATGAGCGGCATCATGGGATTTGTTACATTAAGACGCCGAAGAAGTTGCAGGGACAGCAGTTTGCAGACGCTAAGAAAATGGGTAAGTTTGTTTCTTCTCATTTACAGGAGATTTTAGACGAGCTGGAAGACGGCGTTTATTACAATGAAACAAAATTTGACGAAAGGGAGGAATTGGCGGTATGAAAATCATTGACAACAACATTGAGGATTTAAATATTCCGGACGATGTGGAGACACTGGTCATCTCCTCCGGAGTGCACATTGGAACTTTAACAGTCCATAGCTTACAGTCACTTATCATCTCTTCACAGGTATTTCCTGCGGAGGACGGAAAATTATGTTTGCCAAAGAAATAGGGAGGGATAAAGTATGGATAAAACCACAATTGTCAGTAAAGTATATGCATTGCAAAAGGGCTTATCGGTCGGTATGGACATTTTAGTACATACCAACGAAGAAGATGTGGTACAGAAATTACAGGATATCAAAGAACCATATCCCGGTGAGGATATCTTAAAGTTAAACTTTAATCAGGGTATTGAACAGATACTGGATTTGATTGGTTTTGCTGAAGTGAAGACGAAGCTGCCGTTTCTTGTTTATCGCTGGTGGGACGAGGAAACGGTCCAGTATTTAATCACCGGAGAGACTTCGGATTTGATACGGTTATTAAATCATCCGGAGGTGGAACAGTACCGGCTGTTTTGTGCAAAACCGGAGCTCATACCGGGTCGGAACTATGCCATCCACTTTGATGACAAGAAGAGATGGACCGTTCATACGCTTTCCAGTATGCAGCAGGCCATCGACGAGGGCGACTGGAAGCGTTTGGCTGGTACCGGCGTCTTTTCTACCGTGACCGGCGCATTCATTTGGGACGATTAAGTGTCTTACCCGATTGTTACACAATCGGGTAAATCTGGGGACACAAGTGTCCCCATACCCCTTATTATTTCTGATAAAATCAAATTTCTTATCATCATTCATCACGGTCACTCAAACATATTACATATAAAATTAGGAGGTATCTTATGAGTACAAGAAAGAAACTGGGAGAAATCACAAAAGAAGTATTAGACGTAACCATCGAAACAGAGGATTTATTTCCTTATGTAGAGTCAGACAAGCCAAGCACAGACCCGGATGTTATGGGCATTGCTGTCACAAAGAAAGAGAATTTTCTTGTGTATTCTACAGATGCGCGCGGTAAGATGTATCACACATCTGTTCACTTTACGCGCGGTGCAGCGTATGCAATGTTGTTAAAGCGTATGCGTGCCAGAGTTGCATCTGTCGCAGAGGCATAAGCGTCATTTACAGGCTGGGGTGATACCCCGGCCTGATTTTATTTTTAAAAGGAAAATCTTACGGGATTTACAGTTTGTTTCATACAAACTCACATACAAATCATTTCATTTATTTTAGGAGGTATGGATTATGAAGAAATTAACAGCAATTACAAAGAAGGTTTTAATGAACACTATCGCAGAAGAGAATCTGGGCGAGTTTATCGACGATACGAAGAACATCATCAAAGAGCCGAACAAGATGGCAATCGGTAAGACAAAGGCCGGAAACTTCATTGTCTATGAAACCAAAGAGAATGGGAAGATGAAGAATATGTCTGTCCATCCAACCCATCAGTTAGCTTGGGGTATGATGTTACGGCGTCTTCGGGAACAGGCAGCAAACGCGTAATACAAAAGGGTCAGTGATTTTCACTGGCCCTTTTCTTTTTTTTTCGTGGTTTTTAAAACATATCTATATGAGGGGGTAAAAAATGCGAAACGATGCAATTAGAATGTCAATTATCATTTGTATGATACAATATCTCTTTCTATTTCTTTTCTATCATTTGCTGTCAACAGAAATGTATGCCGGAATTCTAATTGGTATGGTCATTGGGCTCATCAACTCTATCACGCAAGAAAAACTTAAGGGGTGATTTTTATGTTAAATGGATTACAACAAGCATGGGAAACGGTCACAAAATCCAAACCAAACGAGGTTATTTCAAATTTGGAGCAGTTACAGCCATCCGACGGCGTGCGTTTGGTATTGTTATTTGCACAGGAGTTTCAGAACAAATAAGGCCAGTGCATCACACTGGTCTGTTTTTTTTATTAGAAAGGAGACAATCATGATACGGATAACAAGTATGAAAAATGTAGGCACAAGCGGCGAGGTCTGGGCCATTGTGCGAAGTTTAAAAAATCCTAAACCGGGAATGAAACAGGTAAAAGCCTTAAGTCCAAGCTGGAATTTATTTCAGGCATATCGGAAAGCGAAGGACGCAGGCCAATTTAATGCAGACTGGTTTGCGGCACATTATGTGCCTCAGTTTTTGGAAGAACTGAAAGCAAACGAGGAAGCAAAGCAATTATTAAATGAGTTGGCAGCGCGGGAAGACAACATTACGCTCTGCTGTTTTTGTACAGACGAGACACTTTGTCATCGGAGTATCATCGGCGGATTGCTGGAGGCTATGGGTGCGACAGTACGCTATGATAGCAGTCAGTCATACAAACATTATGCAGATTTATTATAAGAAGGGAGAATACGATGGAATTTACGGGAGTACCTATGATGATTTATTGACTGCCGTGGAAGACCACATTTGTGAGCTGTTAGAGCGGCATCAGACAAATACCGAAATAATTCGTGATGAATTTTCGGGAAATGCATAAGAAAGGGAGGACTTACGATGTTATTTGAATATAGCAAAGAAAAATCAGAAACCATTATCAATCATATGTTTCAGGAATTAATAGAAAGCCGGACAAACGCACATATGAACCGCATACAGGAGGGTATCTGTCCCTATGCAGTTTCTCATATGGAACGGCCGGAAGAGGAAAATTGCACGGATATCGAATGCTGGGAGTGCAGGAATACCTATCGGGAGCGTTATGCCCAGACAGTAAAAGAAGCGTTGACGAAAGAATTGCAGGCATTATAGAGGGAGGATACCTATGATAAATCTACTACTGATGAGCTTATTATTGGGAGAACCCATGATAAAACCCGATATGATTGAATCTCTGGTTCAGCCGGTGCTGGCTCAGATGGAACAGGAGGCAAAGCGGCTGGCAGAAGAAGAGAAAGAAGAAGCGTTTGTGCTTCCACCGGAGGCGTTGGACCCCACGCTTGGCGTCACTTGGTATCAGGGTCATTATGAAACTTATTACAACCTACCGATGGACCAAGTGGTTCGGAATATGGCTGACCGGGGCACGGAATATGAAAATCCGGAGATTACCGTTCGGGAGGACGGCATGAAATTATTCAATGGACTCATTATGGTAGCGGCGGATACCAATCGTCTGCCTTATGGAACTTTAGTAGAAACTTCCAGAGGACCGGGCATCGTAGTTGACCATTGCGCGTCAGCAGCGTCCGTGGATTATATCTGGTATGATTTGGCCGTGACTTGGTAGAAGAGGGAACCATCCCTCTTCTTTTTTTTTCGTGGTTTTTTGATTTGAAAAATGAGATGAATTTCATTTACCCACCATGAAGTTTACAAACGGACAACCATCTTGCTACTGCGACTGCTGAAGCCATATTCTGATTGGAATATCAATATGCGTATTAGGAATAATCATATTCCTTTTGGAATATCAATATGCGTGTAAGGAATGAAACATCACCATTCGGTGGTGAATTCGGAATCTTCTTATTCCTGCTGGAAATATTTTATCAACCGCGTTGATATCCTATCAACAGCGTCAATGTAATTGTCCCGCTGCCGCAGGGAGGAAAAGGGAACCAAAGAGACAAACATTCTCTTTTATTTGCTATGATGGGAGGTCTCTATACAAAAAGGGAATAAAAAGGGACGAAAATTATCTTATTTGTACGAAAAGGGAACCAAAGGGACGAAAAGGGACAAAGGATACCAAAAGGGAACCAAAGGGACAAAAAGTGCAATCGAACACCAGTTCCTCTGAACACCAGTTCGACCTCAAACAGCGGGCCCGCGGGAACCGAGGAACTCGAATCGAGGAACTCGAATCGAGGAACTCGAATCGAGGAACTCGATATCTTCTGCCTGAGGCAGAGAAATCTTCTCCATTTCTCGTGAAGAAAAGAAGAATCTTCTCTTTGGAGGAGGAAGTAGATGCATATTCTCTTTGGAAGCAGAGGTAGAAGTATTCTCTTTTGCAGGTATTTGGAGTATTCTCTATCTACTCTATTTTATTATGATTCTCAATCTTTGCGGGTATTTGGAGTATTCTCTATTTGTTCTATTTTCTCTATATATACTTTTTTGCGGGTATTTGGAGTATTCTCTATCCGCTATGTTTTCTTACTATTCTCAATCTTTGCGGGTATTTAAAGTATTCTCTATCCGCTATGCTTTCTCTATATATACTTTCTTTGCGGTTATTTAGAATATTCTCTATCCGCTACATCTCGCTATATAGCATTTTGTAGCAAGTGTTCAGAAGTCTTCTATCTGCTCTATTTTTTTATATATACTTTCTTTGCGGGTATTTGAAATATTCTCTATCTTGATAACATATAACATCTTGTAGGTTAGTCATCATCTGTATCTCCTCCGGGTTTTGCGGGTGGTAGAAAGACCCTGCAAGGTAGAGACCTTAAGAGGCTAAGACGCTGAGATATCCAGACCTTAAGACTTTGAGACATTAAGACGGCCAGAGACTGAGACCTTGAGACGGCCAGACTATAAGACCTTGAGACGCCCAAAGGCTGAGACAGCCAGAGGAGGAGACCTTGAGACGCCCAGAGACCAGCAGGGAGTGAGAGGGAGAAGAGGGGAAGAAGAGAGAGGAGAAATGAGTAAAAAGTACCAAAAAGGGAACCAAAGGGACGAAAAGGGACAAAAAGGGAGGATAAATAATAGCTATCTCGGGAACCCTTGCAGTTACTGGGTTTTCTACCCTTTTCCGGGGTCTTGTTTGCGGTGATTTGGTACTAATAAAGGAGGCAAAATGACCAAAAAGGGACGAAAAGGGACAAAAAGGGACGGAAAAGAGATGACAGGTAGGAGGCTTTGGGAAGGAGGGGCAAATAAGTGGGTAATTTTGCCCTAATTTAGTTGACATAATATTGGAATGTAACCACAAAGGGACAAATAAGGACGAAAAGGGATAAATAGAGAACAAAAGGAGCTATTGCACTTGGCGTGTGAAGGTAAGTGGGGCTACCGGAGAGGAGAAAAGAGGGACAAAAGAGGATAAAAAGGGAACAAAAGGGATTGAAAGAGAGGGAAAAACCCCTAAAGGGACGAAAAGGAGATATTGGTGCCATTTTTGCGGAAAATGCAACATCTGGAGGGGTATATCAGAGGCGAATCGGGGTGGTTTGGTGACTGATGAGGGCGTGTGTGTAATTTGGGGCGTGTAGAGGATATCGTTGGCGAGCGGGGCGTGTAAACATCAGTGCTGGAGGGTGTGTGAGAGGAGGGGGAAGAGCATAAGGGAAAATTGGTGTTTCAACCAATTTCACAACCCTCTTTCTCTTTCGTTTGATGTGTGATATAATAAGAGCAAACGAAGAGAAAGGAGCATGAGGAAATGGAAGAAAAATTAGCAGCCATGCGAAACTACTTTGGAAAATCTTCCGGCACAGAAATCAATCAACGATTACAAGCTATGTCTAAGGAAGAGTTACAGACCCTCTATCATAAGTTTGGACTTCTTCCGGTCATTACCTATTTTCAAGGAAAGACCATGGGAGAGGATATCAAGGGCTTTGTCCGATATATGGATAACTATTTAATTGAGTGTTCCGGTGGAAACCGACAGAATCTCATTCGTCTGGGGGAGGAGTTGACAGGGCAGTCTATCAAGGGGAACTCACTACGGATTATCCGGTCTGAAATTATTTCCCATTATTTGCGGAAGTGTGAAAATCGGTAATTGTTTTTTTTTCGTTTGCCTACGCAAACGAAAAATTTTGGGGCTTTGCCCCAAACCCCATTTCATTGATGATATGTTTTTCTTTTTTTTTAAAGAGGCGTATCCGAATATACCCCTTAAATACCCCCTAAGTCGTGAAGGAGTCGTAGCTTTTCCGAAATTGTACCAATTTCGGAGAGGCTGGGGCGTCCCGCCCCAATCCCCAAAACATTTATAAAATAAAAAAAATTTAAAGAAAGGGTGAGTACAATGTTAGAGGTATTTCGTAAAATTGCAAAAGTAAATAGCAACAAGTGGTCTACATTAAGCACAGGGGAAAAGGCTTTGAAAGTTGTGCTTATCGCTTTAAAAGTCGGTTTGATAGTAGCCTTGGGCTTATTAGCAGTTGTAGTAGCATTATCCTTCTATGTAGCAAAAGAAATTTGCAATGGTTGGGTTGACGCTGCAAACTATTGTTATTATAAAAGTGAAACCAAGAATTGGTGGTAAAAGAGAAGAGAAACGGTATGGAGGGGTTTCCTTCATACCGTTTATTTTTTTTCCTGATTTTTTGACAAAACAAAACGGAGCCAATAGAAAAGATGTTATAATAGAAGAAAACGATGAAAGGAGCGTTGCCTATGGGTGTGCATTTAGGACGCTACCGTACCGTGAAAAGTCTTCGACGGGGAGACATCATTAATATAGATGTCCCATATGAAGAAAACACCAGAGACTATTATAATGGGTATACGGCAGAACAAATCAGAGGACATCGGTTTACCAATCGTTGGGGAGAATCCTATAAAAACCGCATGGTGATTTTTATCGGACGAGACAACGACATCGTGTATTATTTGCCGTTGACCAGTCAGAGTTCTTCTGAATATGATACCTATCACCAATATCCATTAAAGGATAACTCGATGACGCCACACAAAGACCCCAATTTAAAATCCTATGTAGAAATGGATTCCTTACGGACACTTTCCATTCCCGTGGAAAAGGCAGTTCCCTATACAGGGCGTCTGGCGAAAGAGGATTTTCATAATGTGATTCATCGGTTAGCGAACAAGACCTTGCAACTGAGTTCCAAACGAGACGCCAGAGGATATGTGCCTGATTATATGGTAGAAACCTTTGAATCCGAATTGGAACAACAAGGGTATGTCCGTCACGAACGGGAAGACCGTGTATTATATATTAAAGAGAATAAAAGCATTACCCGTACCAAATACGGAATGGTTCACTATCATGTAGAATTATCAAAACAGAAAGTACGAGAAATGGTCAGCCGCCGAGAGGGACATGATATAGCAAAAGAAATCAGACGGCCAAGACCACAAGGAAGAAAAGCCCCACATTCCGTGGATAACGACTTTTCCAATTCCATAGAACAATTATCACAGAAAGGTGGAAATTATGCGTATGCAAACTCTGGTTAATGGAATCATAAAAACAAAAGACGGCTTTGCCGTGAAAAACTTTACCGACCCCGATACCGTCATTGAGATAGGAACCTTATCCTTTGACAACTATCCGCAGGCCGTACATTATCTGGCAAACCTGTTATATCCCGAAAGTTATCGTTCGTATTTGTTAGCGGTGGAAAAAATCACACCCAATCGCGATACTTGGAACAACTTAATCTTTCTGGGAACCTCAAAAGGCTTGTATGATTATGAGCAGAAATGTTACAAATCGGCAAGACAGTTGGATATGAGTGCAGCCAGTGAAGTCGAAGTAGCCTATGTGGAGGCATTACATTCCACATATGAGAGCATCCAAGCCATGATTCAGTGACCTCATTGCCTCTGGCACCGTGTTGTGTCAGAGGTATTTTTGTGTTACAATAGTGTTAGATGAATAACACTAATCGAACAGAAAGGAGTAGCACGATGAGAGTACCAATTTCGTTTTCCTTGCATCGGAGTACCAAAGGCTCCAAAGGACTATCGGTAGGAAATGAAATGATAAATGCCAACGACCGGTTGCATTTTCGGACAAAAGCGGCTTTGACCGACTTTTTACGACAAAAGGCAACGGAGACGGCAATGGAAATTTTAGGAAATTTACAGGAACCGCTGTTTACAGAGGAACATCCATGTTGCCTGTTCGTAGAGGTTTGTCCGCCAAGTAACCGAAGAATGGATACGCCAAACTGGTATCCCACGGTCAAAGCCTTAATTGACGGATTGGTGGACGCCAAGGTCTTAAGCGACGATAACGACAAAATCATTCGTTCGACGACTTTTCTGCCCAGAGGGCATTGTACGCCGGACAAACAATATCAGGTTCACTTGATTTTTTGTGATAAAGAATCACTGCAATCCGAGTGGAATATCTTATGAAAGGGGACAATAACAAATGCCGGATTTAAGTTGGGAGCAGTTAGCCCATGAGCAAGACAAGGCTTCCGGATTGACGAAGAGTATTGTGGCCGGATTGGACGAGGCAGGACGAGGCCCGTTTGCCGGTCCATTGATTGCTGCGGCGGTTATCCTGCCGGAAATGGTCAATTTACCGGGGATTACCGACAGCAAACAGATAGAAAAACGATTTCATCAATCTTATGCCAAACGCATTATCGAACAGGCGGTTGCCGTCGGTATCGGTGTGGCAGATGTGGAATATATCAATCAGTACGGCGTGGGAGCTGCCAACCGCTATGCGTTGGAACTGGCAGTCAAAGACTTAGCCGTGACCCCAACCCATTTATTGATTGACGGAGGCCCACAGCAAAAGATACAGAGTGAGATTCCCCAGATACAGATTACCAAAGGGGATACCAAATCATTATCCATCGCCGCCGCATCCATCGTGGCAAAGAGCATTCATGATGAATTAATGCGGGGCTATGCCAAAGAATTTCCGCAATACAACTGGGAGAAAAACGCCGGATACGGCACTCCGGACCATTTTGAGGCGTTGCGGAAATATGGAATTTGCAAATATCACCGGACCAGTTTTCGTCCGATTCAAAAAATCATGCAGGAAAGGGGGCAAAAACAGTGACCACCGCAGTGTATTTACACAGGCAGCCAAGTCGGGAAATGTTAAAGATTATTGAGAGTGCAACCAAAGCGGATACCATTTTAACCAATTTTCCGTTATCCTTACCGCATACAGTGGTATATAAATTAAAGAAGAACAACAATCAAAAAAGTGGCGTTTGGGGTACAACAGAAACCGTGCATTATATTGACACGGGTTCTTTGCCGTTTAACTGGACATTGCCTTATGCGTCCCTTGCCGGTATCGTGGCGTCACTGGCAAAAGATAGTGACCGAATGTTAATGATGTTTCCGACGGATAGTGAAATTCCGCCTTTATTGCCTTTTTTGGCCTCTGTCTTAAACAAAACGGTACGATTATTCAAAGGGACAAATTCGGTCAAACTGGATATAGAGGCATTGACTGGAAAAGAGGTCAAAGAAAGCTATGAACAATTATTATTGCCGGAGATAGCGCCGCTGCCGACGCCGACGAAACTCATGACCACGCCAAACGGAGCTACCGTGCGTCCATATCAACAGCAGATGATTGATTTTGCGTTATCGAAACCCGCTTGTGGTTGGTTTGTGGACATGGGACTGGGAAAAACCCTCGCCACACTGGTATTACTGGACGAGTGGATAAAACGGGGCGAAATCAACCCGGAAAAACCAATTTTGATTGTAGCGCCAATTATGGTGGCGTTGGACACTTGGAGCCGAGAGGTAGAAAAGTGGGGCTACGATTGGAATGTATTAATTAATGTGCGATTGACGCCCAAGAAACGGGAAACCCTCTTGCGAGAGGCATTACTGCCGTGTGAGAAACCGACGCTGTTCTTGACCAATCCGGCACAGTTGGAGGCCATTCGGGATTACTATTATTCGTTTAATATCCCACTGCCATTTGAGGTATTAATCATCGACGAGTTGTCGATGTTTAAATCCCCAACGACCAAACGCAACGATGTTATTAGCGATTATCGGAGAGGCGCTGTAAAATTTCTGGGACTTACCGGAACACCGGCCGCCAATCATCTGATTGACATCTGGAATCAGGCAAAGCTGATTTCTAAATCTGAAACGGCTTGGGCCGGAGATACGATTTACGAGTTTCAAGCAAAATATTTCAATCCGGGTTCAACCACCTCCTCTGGAAAAGTGATTACTTGGATACCAAAGTTCGGAACCAAAGAGGCTATTTACCGTAATCTGGCAACCCATGTGGTTTCCATGCAGACAAAGGGATTGGTGGAACTGCCGGAGATTTCCTATTCCGATATGTATATTACATTACCAAGTGAGGCTCGGCAGGAGTATCATACCTTGGAAGAGGAAATTGGAAACAAGCTGGAGGAGGGTAACGGAGCCACCTTTACGACCGGTACGGGCGCCCAGATTTATCTGCCAACCAGTGATGTATTAAGTGGAAAGCTATTGCAACTGGCAGGTGGCGCCTTATATACCGATGAAAATCACAATTTCACGGTGTCTCACAATGAAAAGTTGGACGCTTTGGACGATTTAATAGAATCGGCAACCACCCCGTTGTTGGTATATTATTATTTCAACAGTGATAAACAGCGTATCTTAGAACGCCATAAACGAGGCGGCGTCGAAGTGCTGGATTCCAAACGGGCAGATGTCCAAAACACCATTTCCCGTTGGAACCGGGGCGAAATACCCGTACTGTTAGCCCATCCGGCGTCCGTTGGACACGGACTGAACTTGCAAGAGGGAGGACATACGATTGTCTGGTTCTCTCTGCCAAACTGGGATAACGAGAAATACCAGCAGGCGAACAAACGATTATATCGTTCCGGACAGACCCATCCGGTCAGCGTCATTCACATTGTTGCCAAAGATACGATTGAAGAAGTGATGTTGCTGTCCTTACAGGCTAAAGAGAAAGAAAATCATAAACTCATGGAGGCACTTGGCCGCCGGAATGGAGGCAAGGCATGAAAGAAAAACTCACAAAAATCTATGCAAAGGGGTTATCCCATTCGACGGCAATAGTGATACTCTTATTGGCTATCTATTATGTAATAAATCGGCAGCTATTGGACGCGCATCGAGCAAAAGAGATAACGAACAATCAGGTATATGCCTGTCTGTTTGTCACCATTGCGGTCTTTTATGCCATGTATGTGCTTCGGATTCAGCTTGGCGTTTCGGCGCCAAGTACCGCCGATATCCCTGCCGGAATTAAGGACAAACAGACTTACACACTGGTTGGGTTCATTCTCATCATCGGGTTGACAATGATATTTGCCGTCAGGTATGATAAAGGTATCAGCCAGATATACCCGCTTATGCGAATGTATTATCCATCGCAGGTTTGTTGTATCTGGGTTGCCGCACCAATTTGGGAAGAGCTTATCTTCCGGTATCAGTTGTATGATACCATATTAAAGCCAAAATATGGCCGCTTGCTGGGAGCTTTTGGGAGTGGTATCCTCTTTTTATTGATTCACTTTCCGACCAGTCTGCATAGTGTGGTGTTGTATGTGATACCAACCGTCTTGTTCTATTTGATTTATGAGAACTTCGGTTTGTACGGCGTGATTGTCATACATTGTATCTACAATGTCATTGCAATATAAGGAACAGGAGGAAAGGACAATGGGTGATACCATAACCGTGTTGTCGGATATTGAAAAAATCCGGCAGCGTCCGGGAACCTATATCGGTGATAATGACCGGCTGGGTATGAATACCATCGTGCGGGAAATCTTAGATAACGCCAAGGACGAGTATCCGAATTTCCCCGATAAAACCAAGCCGATTATCGTGACATTGGAACCCGACAATATTGTATCCGTAAGGGATTATGGACGGGGCATTTCTCCGTACCAGAGTAAGAAGAACAAAGGAAAGATTGAGGAACGATTGGCCTATACTTTAATGGGTGCAGGCGGAAAGTTCCGGCAAGACAGAGAACAGAACGGAAACCGGTTCGCCGGGGGATTGAACGGAATCGGAGCGTGTGCGACCAACGCCATGTCCGAGTTTTTTACCGTGGAAATCTGGAAAGACGGTTACTATTTTAAGGACGAGTATCAGGAGGCCGTACCTATCACGCCGTTAGAAAATGGAAATCTGCCCAAGAAAAAATTAAGTACCCCGGAAACGGGAACCAAAATTACTTTTAAAGCCAGTCCCAAATATATGCGGACGACAAAAGTGGATGTCAATCAGTTGATTATGGATATGCAGCAGGCAGCCTATTTAAACCCCGGACTGCGCATTCAATTTATCAACAATCGAGACGATGAATGTGAGACGGTGTTCTATTCGGAAAACGGATTGTTAGACTATATGAAAGAAATTGCCGTAGACGAAGACGACCATCCGATTTCTTATTTAGTAGAGCCATTTTTGGTACACGGAACCGCAGAGGCCGAGGTCATGGGACAGATGAACCAAATGGAGGCTACCATTGCCGTTGCCTTTGCCAGAGGAGAATCGTCCGACGCGAAAACCTTTACCAACGGCGTTGAAAATGTATCCGGTGGAACCCATTTACAGGGATTTTATCAAGGACTGGTGGATTTGCTTCGCCATTATTATGAAGAATTCCAAAGTGATTTTACCAGCCGGTATAAAACCCAGCTAGAATTAATCCGAAAGGTACACAATATGCCGTCTATCGGGGATGTGTTTAAACTGGTCAAGCCACGGAGCATTGCCCGAAAAACTTTTGTCATCATCGACTTTAAACACGATGACCCGGTGTTGCGTCCACAGACCAAAGATGAGCTTTGCTCTCCAGAGGCAAAACCGGCGGTAGCAAGTATCTTTTATGAAAAAGCGGCATTGTATCTGGATAAGAACATTACCGCCGTGCATGAATTGATTACCTATTTAATCAAAGACCTATATGAGAAGGCAAAGGAAGAGGACACCAACATCAATTTAACAAAAAATGAGAGCAAACAGGTCATTTCTTCCAAGCTGGCAGCGGCAAAGAGCCGGGATACCAGTAAGAAAGCCTTATTTATCGTAGAGGGAGATTCGGCTGCCGGAAGTTTAAAGAAATTCCGAAACCCGATGTATCAGGCAGTGCTTCCATTGCGGGGAAAAGTGTTAAATGCAAAGAAAGCCTTGCTTTCCAAGCTGTTAGCCAATCCGGAGATTGCCACCTTTGTCTTGGCGGTAGGAACCGGCATCGGCAGCAAATACGACGAATCCAAACTACAATATGATAAAATCATCATTACCGCAGACCAAGATGTAGACGGAGACCATATTTCTATCCTGTTAATCACCTTGATTTTGATTTATATGCCAGATTTGATTCGCAACGGCCATGTGTACATTCTGGATACCCCGTTGTATGTCAATGTGATGAAAAAGGGCGAAGACTGTTACACCTATTCGGAAGACGAACAGTTAGATTTCCTAAAAGACCATTATGCAGGGGTGGATGAAATTCAACGAAACAAAGGACTGGGTGAGTTGACGGAAGAACAGGTTATTCATACCATTTTGACGCCGGAAACCCGCCGGTTAAAACGGCTGGTCATGGACGATGAGGATACCATTTATAACCTGTTAGAGCAATTAATGGGCAAAGATGTGCAAAGCAGACGCCAGATATTTGTAAAAGGCCGTTATACGCAGAGTGATGAAATCTGTTCCGAACCGGAAAACGGAATTCGGAATTTGGAGATTTCCGGGTGGTTTAAATCCCGTTTTTATGCGTATGGAATGTCTGTTATTGAGGAACGGGCGCTGCCGGATGTGCGGGACGGATTGAAACCGGTACACCGGGCTATCGTATACGAAATTTTAAAATCCGGTATCACTTCCAAGAGTAAGCCGACAAAGGTTGCCCGTATTTCAGGTAATGTTATTGGTAACTGGCATCCACATGGCGATGTAGCAGTCAAAGACGCATTGACCGGACTTTCCGAACCGTGGACGAACACCTTGCCCATCATTTGGATTAAGGGAAATAACGGCTCTATCTTCGGAGACGAGGCGGCTGCCGGACGATATATTGAGGCTCGTTTGACTGAGGCCGGAGACGCCTATGGAAAGAAATTAAAAGAGGGCATTGTTCCTTATGTGCCAAATTTTGATGATACCGGCCGTATGCCGACCATTTTACCGGCGCAGTTACCTTATATTCTGATTAATGGTATCCGAGAGGGTATTGCCGTAGGCGTAGCATCTTCGATTCCACCGCACAATGCAAAAGAAGTGGTAGAAATGACGCTGGCCTATTTGCGAAATCCGAAGACGAAAACAGAAGACCTCTTAAAAATCATGCCGGGGCCGGATTTCCCTTCGGGCACCACCATTATCAATGCCGAGGATATGCTGTCAATGTATGAGACCGGTGACGGACGCATTATGGTACGGGCAACGATAGAGTATGAAAAGAAAGAACACGCATTACACATTCGAGAGATTCCTTATACCTTTTCCGGCTCTATGGATAATCTGGTTGTAGAATTGATTGCCGCCACTTCGGAAACCGTAGACGCAAAGAAAAAGCGGATACCACCGAAGATTCAAGGGATTGTATCGGTCAACAACTATTCCGGAAAAGACGGAATTGATATTTGTCTGAACCTGCAAAAAGGGATTGACCCCAATGAAATGATAAAGACCTTGTATGCCAAGACACGGCTGGAAACCTCAGTCAAATTTATGTTTAATGCCTTAAACGATAGGGTATTACACCGGTACTCCTTACGACAGTATTTGGCAGAATATACGGATTTCCAACACGAAATCGTAACCAATGAACACAAATTGGAGCAGCAGGATTTGGAAAATCGTTTGGAAATCATCAAAGGGCATTTAATCGCCGCAGCCTATATTGACGAGATTGTAGACGCTGCCAAGCACTGTAACGGCCGTCCGCAGCTAAAAGAGGTTTTACAGACGGGATTGATTTTGAAAGGAACCAATCCAAAATATCATAAGACTGTAAAGACCTTTGCATTCACGGAATTGCAGGCAGAGACCATCTCCGGAAAGCCGTTATATCAGTTAAACAAATTGGATATCGAACGGTTAAAGAAAGAGGGCAAAGCCGTGGAGGCCCGGTTAAAAGAAGTAAAACGGATTGTGACCGACCGAAAGTATCGGCATAAGTTGATTATCAAGCGGTTGGAAGAGGAGCGGGACAAGCTCCCCGATATGCCGAGAAAAACGGTTATCACTTCCGACGGTGTGTCGAAAGCATCCCAACTGGAAGTACCAACCATGCCGCTTTATACGGATATGGATAAATACGGATATGTCCGTTTGGAGAGCAAAGCGTTTGAGGGTGCAAAGGTCACCGACAACAAGAGCCGTATTGGTTACTTTGACGGAGACGGAAACTGTTGGAACCTGTTCCTTGACCGGGTAAAAGAAACCAAAGACCGGGGAACCTTAATTTCCCGCCTGATAGATTGTGAAAAGACCGTGGTCGGTTTTACCACGCAGATTGAAACCGAGGGCAAAGAGGGGCTGTTCCTATTTGAAAATGGAAGTCTTCGCCGGGTGGAAATGCACAAATATTGGACAAAGACCCATGCAACAAAGGTCAACACCCGGACAAATATCCCGTTAAAAGCCTATTATGATATTCCGGACGAAGTGAATATCGTGGTCATTGACGGTGTGGAAATCCCATTGTCCGCCATTCCATTGCAGGGATTGAGCGGCAGCGGGAAAGTCTTCCTGCCACAAAAGGAAGAACCGTATGAAGTATCCTTTAGGCAAGGAGAAGTCAAAGAGACGCCCTCCGGCGATGTTTTTGACGCCGTGGTTGCCTTTACGGAAGACGGAAAGCTGTTATTTGACTGGTCCACCTTAGACACGACAGCCATGGACGGCGTATATGTCACAACCTATCAAAAGCTGTTACAGGAGCGGCTCCTGTTCGTGCATACGGACGGAACCGCCAAGTGGGTAACCGGTGACCAATTTGCCGTGAAAACCAAACGGACGCAGATTGATTCTGATAAAAAGGGAACCAAAGCCTTGTTTATTGGCCCGGTAACCGATAAGACCTTGGTCGGACATTACACCGAGGGAAAAGAAAAACGCATCGACTGCTCCAAAATTGCCACGCAGGGGAAAACTGGCGGCGGCGTCCGGGTATTTTACACACCCAAATGGAACTTATGCTCCGTGGAACCGGGAGACGCCAGCAAGTTACCGGTTGTCTCTTTTGCCACACAACCAAAATCCGCCGAATGATACTCATTCGGCTTCAGGTTTGGGGCTTTGCCCCAGACCCCATTTTGTTTATGAATAGTCAAAAGGAGGGATAGCATGAAGACCTTTCACATTGGGGGAATGGCACTTGCCAGACGGTATTCCACACTGGAGGCAGCCTTGGCGCAGGCCAGTGATGACGATACCATTGAGATTCACAAAAATCTAACCTTTTCAGGTAAGATTCATCACAATTTAATCATCAACGGAAACGGACATACAATTACCGTAGAAAATAACAAGGTCGGTTTTGATTGTGAAAAGCCGATTGTCCTTTCTAACCTTACGATTGTCACAGAACCTCGGGCAAACGGTATCATTCTGCATAAGGGCGGTACCTTACATCAGATTATCACAAAAATTAAAGGCCCGGCCAGAGTGTTGTATCCGACGGTATTGGTAGAAACAGGGAAATTGACGCTTACGGATTGTACCATCATGAAGTTAGGCGCCGACGCAGGCACGCAAGTGGTTGCCGAACGCACGAAGTTTGTCGATTATTATGGCGGTATCCTGCATTTGGAGGGCAAAGAAAACCTGTCACAGTTATTGGGTACGGTTTCTTTCACCTATTGTGATGTGGACACCTGCTATTTCAAAGCCCCAGCCACATTGCAGCAATGCTTGCTGGGCACCTTTAATCGTTCGGTCAGTGATGTCACGCTTATCGGGTGTACGATGCAGCCAACCGTGCGAAAACCGGCGGTCAATATCCATAGAGAGCCAGCCGACGGCCCATTGCATAAACAGAATACAGAATCTCGCTTTTCGTGGGAAATGGAAGACGGCACCGTAACAGCAACCGACTTTCATTCTGAAATTCCGCAGGAATTTGTCGGATTTCATTTGTTACAGGGCTCGTTAAACATCAATCAGACCCAAAATGATGACCCAAATGGATATCACATTATTCGTCACGGCAGTATTTCCTTCACAGATACGACCGATACGGCATATTATGATATTACAGGAGGTTCAGAAAATGTGGTTTCTGTTGTGCGAAGTACCGTGAATACTTCGATAAAATCAAAAACAGCCATGGATAAGTTAGAGGAATTGATTGGATTGGAACCAGTCAAGAAAAATATTCGTTCCATTCTGAATACAATTACGCTAACGGAGCAAAATAATAATAAAGATTTTGATTTCAGCTATCATATGATTTTTGCCGGAGACCCCGGAACTGGAAAGACAACAGTAGCAAAAATCGTCGCACAAGCCTTATTTGAAATCGGAGTCTTACCGGAAAATAAATGCACGGAAGTATCCGTTGACAGCTTGGTAAAAGGCTATGTGGGCCAGACCGCTTCTCATGTGCGGGAGGTATTAGACGACGCACTTGGCGGTGTAGTCTTTATTGATGAGGCATATGAATTGACAGCAAAAGAGCATAGCTTTAATTCAGAAGTGCTTTCCGTGCTTATCCGGTACATGGAAGAACACCGAAAAGATTTAATCGTCATTGCAGCCGGGTATGAGCAGGAAATGAAAGAGTTCTTGGCGTCCAATGTCGGTTTAACCAGACGATTTCAGTGGGTGTCCTTCCCGGATTATTCCACAAAAGAGATGTCCGATATTTTCGAGTTGATTCGGAAATCCTACGGACAGGAATATGAAACCCCGGAATTGGCACAATCCATTCCTCAGCTATTTGAAAAATTAACCAGTCTGTACCGGGCAAAACCCGACGCTCGTGGCCGTATCACCAACGGCGGAAACGGCGGCTTAGTACGGAATGTATTCCAGCAGGTCATTTTATCAAAAAATGACCGCCGCATCGAATATCCAAAGAGTTCCAAAGATATTACACAGGCTGATTTATTAGCAGGATTTAAACAGGAAATGGAAAAGGCAATTTCCGTTTAACCGGGTTTCGATGTACATCGAAACCCAGTTTGGCTGTCCTCGATAACATCGAGGACAGCTCGTTTTCTTGGGGGCGAGCCCCCATACCCCGTTTTATTTATGAAAAAAAATTAACTTATTAATAAAGTATTTAGGAATGGAGGGATTTTTATGAGAACAATGAGTAAGAAAGTATTTATGGCATTAGTGATGGTACTCACAGCAACTCTAATGGTAGGCACATCAGTAGAGGCGAAGAAAAAGAACAAAAACAAATTGGTAGTTATTATCGACGATATGTTTCAAACAAAAAGCGGCAATTCAGATGGAAACTGGAGAAATTGTCTGAATCACAAGAAACGGCTTCATGTATATTATAACGGTAAAGACATAACATATAAAACAAAAATGAAGAGTAGTAATAAGAAAGTTGCTACTGTAAAAGTAAGAAGTAGGGCATGGTGTAAAAAGAATTTAGAATGTGCGGAGAGTTCACACGGATTCGGAGAAATCGTTGAAAAACATTATGACAAGTCTTGGACGCTCACAGTGACATATAAGGGAATGAAAAAGAAAATAAAGATAAAAGGTCACAAACATAAATGGGAAGAATCCGATATGGTATGTGGATATTTAGA
Source organism: uncultured Clostridia bacterium (assembly GCA_947623945.1). Taxonomy (GTDB): domain Bacteria; phylum Bacillota; class Clostridia; order TANB77; family CAG-508; genus CAG-269. Next base: position 85,018 of record CANQHU010000001.1, read on the forward strand.
TTCAGAGTTATCAAGAGAAGAACGCACAATAAAACACTTATATTGTTATGCGTGTGGCTGTTCTAAAATATTATCAAATAAAGAATATTATGCTTTGGTATATCCAGATAGTCAGGATTATTATGACGCAAAAGAAGATTTATATTATGCGAGATATTGTAGTGACTATCGAAAGTATAGGTAAGACCAACCCTGTCGGGGATACCCCGACAGGGTTTCTTTTTTTTTCCGAGTTTTTGACAAAGAGCCTATTTGCAAAGAATAAAATTTGCAGTATAATAGAAAGGAAAGGAGACAAACCCCGTGAAAACAGCAAAAAAGAAAAAGAAACAAAACGGAATTTCTGCCCTGTTGGGACTGCTGATGATAATTTTCATTGGGATTGTCGCCTACTTGGGTGGAACAGAAGTCAAAAAAGAATTGTCCATTCGGGATATGGAGCAAGACCTTACACAGTATGAAGAATCCGATGAGGGCTTTGACTGGGACGCCCTACGGCGGATAAATCCCGATGTGGTGGGCTGGATACGGTTTGAAGAACCGTCTCGCATCAACTATCCGATTGTACGGGGCAAAAGCAACCAGACCTATTTGAAAAAAGATTGGAGAGGAAACTATCAAGAGGCTGGAGCTATTTTTATGAACAAGCATAACAATAAGAAATTTACCGACGCCAATACGGTACTGTATGGCCATCGCATGATTGCAGGAAGTATGTTCGGCAGTTTAAAAAAATACCAAGAACAGACCTATCTGGACGCAAATCCGTATTTTTATATTTATACCCCCGATGGAAAAAAACGAACCTATGAAATTTTTGCCTACGCTCCTGTCATTGACGGTTCTGAAACCTATCAGTTTCAATTTATCAGTGAAAAAGAGCGAAAAGCACATTACAATGAGGTCATTAAAAAGGCAATTACCAAACGAAAAGTCAAATTAAATGCCTTTTCCACTACCATGGTGTTAAGCACTTGTGCCAGTAGTGGATATTATAATCGTATGATTGTAATGGCAAAATTAATTCGGATTGAAGTCGATTATAAAAACAAAGAGGAGCTATCCAAATTAACCATTGAAGAATAGGAGAATCAAAATGATTGTAAACGCACAGATTGTTTTACAAACTAACAGAGAACTGAAAGACCATGAAACCCCCTCGATTGGTGGGTTTCATTTTATTTCCAAGAACTCGCAAAAGGCAGTCACCTTTGATTTTTGTAGAAGTGAAATGCAAAAGGCAGGAAAGACCTTGCAATACTGCTTAGAGGAACCCGATACCGAGAGTTTTCCCGATATGGAAACAACGGCCTACGCCGATTTACAAGAATTATTTCAAGATAACGAGCTGGAATTGGATTTGTACATTGACTATGATGGGTGTGAGAATGATTTACAAATCACTTATCAGAAATTTCTGATAGAATGTCAAGAAGACGACGGTCGTCTGATACAGTGTGCCGTGCCCACTAGGTTCTTAGAGCGTTATCATCGACAGTTTTATCCCTTAGAAGAATCCTAATCCTTCCATTATAAAGTGAGAAACCCTCGTGAACAATTCACGAGGGTTTCTGCTTGCTTTGCAGGCAATTCAATTTATAGTCTCCTACGATATAAGAAGTATCCGCCACCTGCCATTAAGGCAAGTCCGATAACAGAGAATAGAATATAGTAGGATATCTGGCCTGTTTTTACGATTTCCGACGGATTGCTGATGGAAGAACCATCGCCGCCATTGCCACTGCCGTTACCGGCTGTTGCAGGCGTTTCATCTGCACCGTCTTTGGAAACAAACTTTAAGGACTGATTTTTATCTTTAATACTTTGTTTACTTGCGACTGTTTTACCCTTTTGGGTAATCTTGACAAAAGCAACAATGGTATTATTGCGTAAGCCTTCGGTAGAGACCTTGAATGGCAATTTAATGGTACCATTCGCCTTCTTTGGCGTAAAGGTCTTTTTGGCTGTAACGGCTTTTCCCTTGGAATTTGCCAACACTCCGGCGTCTTTGGAATCGGACTTTACATGAAATTCACCTTTTACGGTGTATTTCACGCCCGGAATCAAATTCTTATAAGTAATTACATCGGTTGCCTTCACGGTCTTATTCGTACTGCCAACGGTCATGGAACGCTTCTTATTCTTGTCAAACGAAATCTTAGCCGTTAATTTAACTAAGTGTACGGTCTGATTTTCATCATGAATGTCCTCGTGAACTGCTAACGGCTCCCCTTCATAGGATAAGGTTTCATAAGCAGTTACGGTCTTTCCTGTATATTTGTCATCTACCGTAAAGGTAATGTCAATTGTGCCGGAAGACTCCGTTGGAACAAAGGTCGTAGTCAAACTCTTTTCATCGGCAGACAAGATGGGAAGAAAATCCTTTTCTTCTTCGGTTTCTGCCTCACCCAAAGCGGTGGTAGACACAGCCTCTGTTGTGACCTCTGTCGTTGCTTCCGTAGCTGCCTCTGTCGTTGCAACTTCCGTTGTAGCTTCGGTTGCGGCTCCAAAACCGTCCGTTGCCGGTGCGGTTGTGACTTCGGTGGTTGTCACTTCCGTAGAAACCTCTGTTGTGGTAGCTTCCGTAGCCGTTTCGGTGGTTGTCACCTCCGTGGTTGCTTCCGTCGCATTGATAAGTTCACTGGCAGGCTCTTCTGTTTTGGTGTCCGTCTCCGGCGATAACAGTTTGATTGCCCCGCCATCGGTAATGGTTGTTGTGGCCTTTTTCTTCTTTGACTTCTTCTTTGATTTTGTGGTCGTCGTCACCGTTTTCTGTTTGTGCAAAGAACTGGTCAGCGTGTAGGTCTCACCCGGAACCAAATTTACATAAGTCACAGTATCGGTAACAACGATATTTCCTTTGCTGTTTGCACCGGTCATATGCAAACCGTTGGTGCCGGTTGCTTTGGTGGCAAGGGAAACATCATGATGTTCTACCTTACTAAAGGTAACGGTCTGTTTTGCATCCATTAAATCCTCATGGGAGGCAAATTCGTTGTCATCCACACTGATAACCTCATATGCGGTTACCATCTGGTTTTTCAAACCAGACGCATCAAACTGGAAGAAGACATCAACCGTACCGTTTGGTGTGGTTGGAACAAAGGATGCTGTTCCTGTTACAACCTCTCCGTCCATATCGGTTACTTCTCCACCATCGGTGATAGTACCGTCAACGCCGACATTCCGAAGATGTAAGCATCCTTCTGCCGTATACTTCACGCCCGGTGTAAAGTTCTGGTAAGTGATAGTATCCTTTAACAGTGTCATATCGCTGCCCAGTTTGATTTCGTGAGAGCCTTCCATATCAGAAAGCTCGGTCTCCACACCGGCAAACCGCACGGTCTGGTTTTCATCTGTAATATCTTCATGTTGGTTGACAATCCACTCCGGCTTTGCAGTCTTAATGTCAATCTTAGCCGCTTCGTGTATGAGTTCCTGCCAATCCTCCGTTAAGTCGTCAACCGGACTGGAATATAAGGTTTCATAAGATACAACGGTTTTACCCTCAGCAACCGCAGGTTGAAAGGTATAAACCACTTCCACGGTTTCCTCTTCTTTTTCCGCACGAAAAGTGGTAAGTCCCTTGACAGCACCGTTCTCGTCTTTGACTTCTCCGGCGTCCATTACCGTACCATTTTCATCGGACTCGGCAAAATGCAGGTTACCAACCAGCAGATAATCATGTCCCGGTGTTAAATTGTGTAAGGTCACCGTATCAGTCAAATCCATAGATTTGCCCTTGCCCTGCACCGTATGCGTATCATCCGGTCCAAGTAGTTCGGTTTCCATATCCGAAACCCTTACACATTGGTCTTCACTGGTAATATCCTCAAAGGAGGCAATCATTGTCCAATCGTCCAAATTTTCCTTCTCTTCGCCTTCCATAGTTTCCTCAGCCGGTTTGGAATTACCTTTGATTTTCTTTGCATATAAGGTTGGGTAAACCACAATAGATTTTCCGGTCATACCCCGTGTATCAATACCGGTAAAGGATAACTCAAACTCTTTGTCTAGGGTTCCTTCCCACATTTTTTCCTGATAAATGGTGTTGTTATCCTCTACATTCACTAAAATACCGGCTTCACTGCCATCCTCATTACGAGCGTGTAAAGTAGCGACTAGCCAGTAAGCGTAATCCTCATCCAGTTTGGAAACGCGGATAGCATCCTTAATCACCTGATGTTCGGCCACTGCCAAATCCTTATTGTAATCCATTGCATCAAAGGCAAAGGCAGAAATCTTCGGGAATGATACCGTCTGGTCTTTGTCCTCTAAATCTTCGTGAGCAACATATACGGTATCGTCTTTCACAATGGACTCAAAGGCTACGATATCTTTTCCTGCTACATCAGTGTTCTCAAAAGAGATAACGACATCCACTTCACCGTCAGATGTAACAGGAACAAAGGTCATTTCTTCTTTGACCGGCTTTTTATCGTTGTCTAATAAGGCTTTTCCGGTATCCTTGTCCATAAAGGTAGATACAATCGTATAAGTCTGTCCGGCCTCTAAGTTTTTGTAAGTTAAAGTATCCGTCACTGTCACGGCCTTTGCGGCTGCATTTCCATAGTGGCCTAAATCACTGGTGAGCACGGTATCCAAATCCGGAACGAAGACTGTCTGGTCTTCATCGGCTAAGTCCTTATGCTCATATAAAACATTGCCATCACGGGAAATGGTTTCAAAAGCAACTAAAGTTTGTCCCTGTAATGCCTTGGTATCCAGTTTAAAATCCATGGTAGTGCGTCCGGCGCTTAACTTCGGTGCGAAGTCTTTATCCTGCTCGGCAACAACACCGCCATCCGTACCATCTTCATTGACCAAATGAATTTCACCGTGAATCTGATAAGTTTCGCCTACAGTCAGATTCTCATAATAAATTCTATCGGTTAAAGAAACCTCATTTCCGGCCGGTACGACCTTTTCATCCCCCTTGTGGGATAAAATGGTTAAAGTGTGAATCTGCTTGCTGTCTACGGTTCCGTAATTGAAGTTTAAGCCGTCTCCGCTATTGCCGGAAGAATATTTGTGCAATACGACAATAAAACTGCTTAAATCAAAGCCTTCATTTGCTTTACAGCTTAATTCGGTTACCCGATAAGTATCGTATGGGAACGCCCGCAGGCTGTTATTGACCGGAATTTCCGTATTACCAAAGGTATACTTAGTATGGTCGGAAGACCAGCTTGTCTTGTCCTCAGACAATCCGGTAAACCAGACACCTGCGTTGGAATCCAATTTGCTGTCGTCTACAACTTCATACTTGTCGCCGACCTTCTTTACAGCGCCGTTGGTATCATTGGCATTGGTGTTCTCAGTGTGTTTTACATAATCGGAATCAAAAGTTCCGTTCTCATCGGTCACAATAATGTGAGATTCCCCGGTGGTTAAACTTTCTACCACATAAGGGATTCCGGTTTGAGGCTGATTGTTGTTTAAGTTTTTCGTCTGGAAATGAAAATCCTCTCGAATAACCTGATTGGTTACCGTATTATCCTTATCCAGATATTTCATTTCCCCATCCTTACGGATACTCACGGTCTTAGTAAATTTAGAGGCAGCATCATCTAACAGATATCCTGTCCCTGCCTTGACCTGTTTGATTTCATAAGTACCATAGGGTAATGCCCTATCCCCGGTCGTTGCCGTATACACAGTGTCAACGCCTTCTTTTTCCGCCTTAGTGGCGATGTTCATGACCGTATCGCCCGGATTGTAGGTTTTGCCATTTACAAACACTTTATGCGTGCTTCGATTGATAATAGCAAATACTGCACCGTCCAAATGGGCTTCTCCAAGAGGAACATCCCGCTTGGTCTCCCGGTCGAACACATTGACCGTGATACCGCCACGAATGATAGAATTTTCATTGACTTCATAGTGCTTTCCATTTTCGGTCAATTTTCCGTCAAAGTAATGCACCTGTCCGTCTTCCCGAATGGAAAATTCTGGACTTGTCCATTCATCCATCAAGTGACCGGTATTGTCCGGACACTCGGCAATTTGCAACTGATAAGTACCATATGGCAGATAATGGTCGTCCGTTTTTGCAATATAAGTACCGCTGGCACTATCATATGCCGTGGTAATAGAACCCACAACCTCACCCGGAGCAAAGGATTTCTTAGAATCCGTCATATACACTGCTGCTTTGGAACGGTTGATGATATTGTATTTGATACCGGCCAAAGTAGTACTATCTCCTTGCAGGGTGCCGTCTAAGTAATCGGCGTCGACCGTGGTAATCCGCACGCCGCCTCGTTTGACTGCATCCTTATTATAAGGCTGCTCACTTTGCGTCGTGTTTAATTCGCGTACTTCATTATCCACACGGATAAGAACATCCGGCGAATAATTTTCCTTTAAATAAGAACCATTGGCAGATAACTCCTGTACGGAATAAGTTCCGTATGGTAAGTCATCAATGCGTGCCACATAGGCTTTCTTTGACTCGTCATACTGAGATTGAATCCGTGTGATTTCAAAACCGGATAAATATTTGGCGCCATGCCAGTAAATGGGATTCTTAGACCGGTTCGTTACCACATATAAAATACCGGATAAATCCCCATCACCCTGCGGGGCGCTCTTGGTGGTGTCCTTATCTACTTTGGTCACCTCAATCGAACCGGTAATTGGATAATCTTCATTCCAGTTCTCCGCAGAGGTATAATTTACCATCTGATTGTTTTTGGAAAGAGTAAACCGCTTTGTCCAATTGTTACTACGATAACAATGGCTTCCGCCGGTTTCTGTAATTTCATAGGTACCCAAGGGGAGGGTAAGCCCCGTGGTCGCCACACCATCTGCCGCTGTTGTAATGGTCGTTACCGTTGCGTTAGGTGCAACGCTTTTTCCATTATATTCTACGGCCTCACCCCGGTTGGTGATAGTGTAAGTCACACCGCCAAAGTTGGCGTCTCCTTCCGGTTCTCGTGTGTGGCTGTTGGCGTCCGCTTTGTGAACGGTAACACCGCCCTTATCTCCCGGCGCTGCCTGTACGGTCAGTCCTACGCTTCCGACCATCAGGTTTGCAATCATAATGAGTGCAAGTAGTCCGGCGAAGATTCGTCGTCTGTTGAAATAGATTTGTCTGGTCATTATATTCTCCTCTCTTCTTTTTAATAGACAATCTGCCTGCTTTGATTATTCTATCACAGACTGAGAATGAACGCAATACAGTCTTTAAGAAAAGAGAAAACCATGGAATATAACAGACTATTGCATATTTTAATATCCTATAATAAGATAGAAATGGAAAGGAAAGGAGCTACCAATATGAGATTGAATGAAATTTTAGAACAGGTATTAAAAGACGCATTGCCAGCGTCAAGAGCCGAATGGGAGGCGTTGCTTTACCCATCCCCGGCCGATTTGTTAGACCCGCTCGGGTATAAAAACATGGAAAAGCTAATCGTTCATTTACACGAATTTCAAAAGAAACAACAGGCCGATGAACATTTACTGTTGGTGATTGACGGAGACTATGATACCGACGGTGTTTGCGCCACAGTCATTTTAACTGCCGCCTTGTCCTTACTTGGATTTCGGATTCGAGTATATATTCCATCCATGGCAGAGGGTTATGGACTAAGTGAAACAGCGGTCTATCAAATGAAAGAACAATTTGAGAAAAACGGAGACCGCATTGGAATGATTTTGACCGCCGATAATGGGATTCGTGCCTTTCGGGGAATTGCACTGGCAAAACAGTTTGGAATTTCCGTGCTGGTCACCGACCACCATGAACCGGGAGACCGGCTGCCCGACGCCGATTGCATTGTAGACGCCTATCAGCCCGGAGATTTCTATTCCTTTAAAGGAAATTCCGGAGCCACCGTAGCATGGAAAGTTTGTCTGGCGTATGCGTCCCGGTTTCAGAAAGAGGCGCTTCCCCTGATAGAAAAACTGGTAGTCTTTGCCGGGATTTCTACAATATCAGATGTTATGCCATTGCTTTCCGAAAATCGGTATCTGGTAAAAGCGGCCTTAAAGCGTTTGACAAATATTTCAGAAGAAAATCCGCATAGCGGCTGTCCATTATATGATACGGCTTTTCAGGCGTTAAATGAACTGATATGGGCCGTCTCTAAACTCCAAATGAATAAGCACGCGGCTAAAGGGAAGTCCTCCAACTCATTTTCTCTTCCGGAAAATGAAGATTTCATTGGCTTTTACATTGCACCGTTATTAAATGCTCCAAGACGGGTACATGATACCTGTTTGGAGGCATTGTCGCCCTTCTTGGTGACCGACCCTTCCGTGCGAAAAATCATCATTGACCGTTTACTTGACTTAAATGAAGAACGGATTGCCTTGAGTGATGCCTTATTAAAAGAGGTAGAGACGAAGTATCCATCAGAGGTTCCGATGGTGCTCACCATAACAGCCAATAGAGGTATGGCAGGTTTAGTGGCCGGTCGTCTTTGTGAACGAACCGGGCGTCCGTCCATTGTTTTTTGTGAATCCAAAACCCGGTTATACGGCTCTGCCCGTTCCAATGAATCCTATTCGTTACTGGAATTGCAGCAAAAAGTCAATGAAAAGCATCCGAATTTAATATCCGGCGGCGGACATAGCACATCAGCGGGATATTCCATCGCAAAAGAAGACCTTACAACCTTTCAGACCGCGTTTGCCGAGGCAGTTGCCGAGTGGGAAGAAGAACGGGTAGAAACCGTGGCCGAGCCGGAGCATCTGGTTTGTCTCACCGTGACAGCCGATGGTATCAAAGCGTCTTGGAAACACGGCGGAACCTTACAGGAAGACCAGATAGACACAACAACGCTTGCCACCGACATAGAGACCATTTTGCATCTTTATGAAAAGCTGCGTCCGTTTGGCGCCGGGTTTGACCCACGCCCGACTATTTATTTGCAGTTTGATAAGATGGTGTTGGAACAGCCAAAATGGAAATGGAACCCAAATTTTTGGAAAACCTTCAAGTTTGAACTCTTTGGTGTGGAGTGCTTGACCTTTGACACTGTTTGGGCCAATCGGGTAAAAGAACAGCTTCCAACCGAAACCATAACCGCAAAAGCAACCTTACGGTTAAATACCTTCTTGGGCCGCACGAAACCACAAATGCAGTTGACGCCCATCTGAAAGGAGGAATTTTATGATACCATTACGAACGGCATTACAAATCACCGGATGTTGGGATATGCCGGAAGATGTGGTGCTCTTACTGGTCAAACAAGCCCGCATGATTTCCAGTGTGCGAAAGATTGTGGAAACCTATGATATCGACCGTACCATGGTGACGAAGATTCAACCGTGGTTTTTATCTGGTGAATATAACGGTATGTCCTTTGAAATTGACACCTTATGGTACGGCCCATAATGCCCGATTGTCCTGTAAAGGGACAATCGGGTAATTTCTATATAATAGGAGGAAATATATATGCAGATAATCGTCGCTGTTGATAGCAACTGGGCCATTGGCCATAACAATCAACTATTGGCGCGGATTCCGGAAGACCTGAAACGATTCCGGGATATCACGATAGGAAATGTGGTGATACTCGGAAGAAAGACATTAGAAGAATTTCCTAATGGCCTGCCCTTAAAGAACCGCACGAATATTATTTTGTCCCACAATTCGGATTTTCAGGGAAAAGACGCCATTGTCGTTTCTTCCAAAGAGGAATTATGTAACACCTTGAAAGACTACGACAGTGACCAAATCTATGTAATTGGGGGAGAAAGCATTTATCATATGCTGTTAGATTATTGTGATACCGCCTATGTGACAAAAATAGCAAACCAATATGAGGCTGATAAATATTTTCCCAACTTAGACGAAAAACCGAACTGGGAATTGATAGAAAAAGGGGAAGACCGGATATACATGAATTTGACCTATTGTTTCTGTCGCTATCAAAATAAGAAACCAAAACCATTATCGTAAGAAAGAGAGGATATTAGGATGAAAAAGAAATTATTTACATTACTATGCATTGGAATGCTATGTTTTCTTACCGGTTGTGGAAAGAATAACAGCATTGTGGAGGACAGTAGTGAAAACAAAGCACCTGCTAAACTATTTGAGCGGCATCCACTGGATAAGAAATACGCCATTTTGGTGGAGAAAGAAACTGGCATTTGTTATTTGGAATATAAAAATTGTGATGGATATGTCGGATATTATGGCATTACTGTAATGTTAAATCCGGATGGTACACCAAAAATATGGGAAAAAGATTGACAAAACAATGATAATTCTTCTTCCTTATGATATAATGAAAGCAGCACGCAGAAGAAATAAAATTATTACGACGAGAGAGGTGTAGATATGAATAAGAGAATTGAAAATCCATTAATTGTAGTATTTACCAAAGAGGGGACGCCATTTCAGGAGAACGGGCAGCGGCTTTATATGGCCGTGAATGCGACCAATCTGAAAACGGAAGTGGCAAAGCGGATAGCCGACCATGATTCCGTCATTATTCAAATTCAAAAGGATGTGGATTTGGATAAACCGGGCATTGTGCAAAATTTGGATATCAAGACCAAGACCATCAACAAGGTATTAAAAGATAATCAAATGGCCAAACCGGTGCTGTCTCATTATACGGAGAATGATACTTGGTATCTATTAAATCCGGGCTACGGAGATGGAAAAGAGTATGCCCCGCAGGACAGTGAGGTACTGGAAAAATATCACAAATATGAAAGCAATTCTGCATGGCAGGCTCATCAGGCGGGCGTTTGGAGCAGGGTGGCCGATGCCATGCCATTGTCTGCCAAAGAAGCGTTTGGCACGCCCAATCAGTTAGCGCAGTTGACTGCTCCAAACAGAGGTTTGGAAAAAGAGGATTTAAAAGAGTTTTGGAATTTTAAGACCAATCAAACCTTATCTCCATTATTGACAGGCGACGATATGGTTGGTATGCCGGGTATCAAGGCAAAAGAATATGATGGCTTTGTTGTGGTGCCGAGTAAAGAAGTAGACGGAAAAATACCGGAACCTTATCCGATTCAGGTATTGAGTGTACAGACCGTAGGAACTTCCGGCGTTGCCATTCCGATGAAGAACACAGAGGGAAATACCTCCCGTTATCAGGTGATGAGTGACCCGTCTAAATTTAATACCATTTTAAAGGCAAGGGCAAAAGACGGAATTTCCGTTCAAAAGTCTTCGTTCACCAAGGACGGAGAGTTTAACTTCCCCTTGGCCGACGGCAGTCCCAGCCATTTGCGGGTAGAAAAGATAACGCCAGATGGAAAAGTTACTTTAATGGACGCAACCAAACAGCCGATTGAAACCACGATGAAAACGGACATTAAGCCAATTTTGGACGCTAGAGGATATCGGATACCCGAAATTATTGATACCTTGCGATTAGAGTCTAATTCCAAATATATTTGGCAGAGTAAGGGAACGATGATTGGTTCTGATAGTGTATCCCGTATTGTAGCGCCGACGGCAGCCGGTTTTATCACAGCCAGAGAGCCAAAAAATAACGCCGATGATTATATGGTCGTTGTTGCCGAGGGTGCATTAAAAGGTCATATTGTAGCAAAATATGTCAACTTAGTGGATAAAGACGGTGTTTCCTTTGCTGATACGATTGCAGGCGATAAGGGCATTATTGTGGCACAGGTACCGGGTGTAAGCCGCGCCTATGTGGAATCCGTACAGGCCATTTATGAGGCAAAGAATGTGACCAGTACATTGATTGCCATGGACGCCGACGGCAGAGAGAATTTGGCAGTTGCCAGAGGAATTGACAGTGCGTATGATTTTCTTTCCGAACAGTGCGAAGACACCAAAGTGATGAGCTGGGATTGTAAAGAAAAGGGCTTAGATGACGCTTTATTGGCAGTATCCCGAAAAGAGTTGTCCATTGCAGATATGCAGTTAGCATTTGGAACGGCTAATGAATTGTTCCCAATGGACAAAGCAAAATCACCGGCTCCATATAAAGAGGATGGAACCCGTGCCAGCCAGCAGGAGTGGAGAATAGAATATGCCGAGTCCAACAAAAAGAATGAAGAAAAAATCAGACGGATACAGGACGAAACCAAAGCGCGTGCTAAAGAGGCAAAATCAGCCAAAGAGGCAGAGCCGGTTAAACAGGCAGAACCGACCAAAGAAGATGTAATGAAAAAAGAATTGGCAGCCCTCCGGGAAACCATCACAAAAGTACAGACAACCTATCAGCAGAATATGAGCGCCTTACAGGAGCAGGCGGAATGGGCGCAAAAAGGCGTCGATACGGCCGTTGCCATCATCAAGGATTCTAAGCCGGAAGAGATTACAAAGAAGTTGGAAGAGGCCAAAGCCGCTGTTTCCGGTTCGGAAACGCAAGTCACACACTTCGGGGAGGGCTTTGACGCGATACAGCAATCAGCAAAGCCATACTTAGAAAAGATTGCCGCTGTCGATGAAGATTTTAACAAAAGTGTCACCGAGTTAAACCCGGACGGCGGACAGCAGCAGTAAATGGATGGAAAAAGCCGATGGATAAAAATGCCGTCGGCTTTTTTTGAAACACAAAAAAAAGGAATAATAAAAAAACAGGTTGCTTTTTAAGTAACCTGTTTTTTTTTTCAAATCATTATCCAATATGATATCCGATAATATGAAATTGTCAGACAATTTCATAAATTGTACTAAATTGTCAGACAATAACAAAAGAAGAGAAAATGGGAAAATTGTCAGACAATAGAACAAATATCCATAAATTGTCAGACAATTTCTTTTTAACAGATAAAATTGTCAGACAATTCACAAGAAATAAACAAAAAGGAAAATTTGTGATTTCTCAAATAGACAGGAGTTGGAAAGGACAGATAATTTCTGTTTTTCTTTCAAATTGTCAGACAATTCTTTATTATAAAATGAAATTGTCAGACAATTTATAAAATTGTTTGAATTGTAGCAACAATTCAAACAATTTAATCAAATAAAGAACAATTATCAGACAATATAGAATAAATGCGAAATACTGTCAGTCAATTTAAACAATTGTCAGAAAATTGGGGACAAAATTTTTCCCATTTGTCCCCAATTTTGTCCCCATTTTGTCCCCCTATTTTGGCTAGGAAAATCAACGGGTTCAGGGCTTGTACGAACAGGTGTTCGAGAATTTTGTCCCCACCCGAAAAACGCCGCAAACCCGCATAAACAAAGGGTTTGACGCCCATTTACCCATTTTGTCCCCATTTTTGACAACTCTTTATATAAAACTTAACTTTTTCTTTTTACTCTCTATATATAGATTTTGAGAATGGAGACAAAAAGAATAAGAAAATCTTAAAAAGTGGCTTATTTCCTAGCTTTGTTGGACTTTTAAAATGTCCCCATTTTTGTCCCCTAAATTTTTGAAAAACCCAAGAAGCCCAGTGTTTATGCGGCTTGCAGCGGGGACAAAATTTTGTCCCCAAAAATCCATTTTGTCCCCAAAACTACGAACATATGTTTGTTTCAAGCCCACAAACCCTGATAATAAGCGGATTTGCGGATGGGGACAAAACGGGGACAAAATGAGAAAATCGGACAAAATTCCAAACTTGACAAAAGGTTGGACTTTGTGCTATGATGAAAGATTTTATAGTAAAAGTGTTCATTCTCCTCTTGTGTTCGATTCCCAAATGCGATATAATAACGCTATGGAAATGTATCGAATGACGGAAAACAGAATATGCCACGACACCCAGTATCACATTGTATGGTGTTCCAAATTTCGGCGGCCGGTATTGACCGAACCAATGCGTATCAGAGTAAAGGAGCTGATAACAGAGATAAGTAAGGCCAAGGACATTGTGATAGAGAACTTGGAAGTGGGGCCATTTTATGTATATCTAAAGGCAGAAATCCCACCGGTAGAATCGGTAAACAGTATCGTACACTACATGAAATATCAGACCGGAGGCGTGTTGCGAAAAGAATTTCCATCCCTTCGTTCCCGGATACCTTGTATGTGGACATTACACTTCTTTGTATCCACAAGACCTGAAGTACCAAGAGAAGACATTGCCGCTTGGATAAAAACACAGCCGCGGTGTAACAAGAAAGGAAAAATAAAATGCGAGACGATGTAAAACAAGCCTTAGAACAAATGCAGTTGCCATATCAGGAAACCGGCGTTTCGGATACCTTAGTCAACTATATGGATATGTGTGGTTATCGGGCATATCCGGTCACCGTCGATGTGAGCGGGTTGAACACGATTGACGCAAAAATGGGCGTGCTGGCATCTCCCAAGGAGGAGACGGATAACAATGGCGTTTACATTTTTTGCGTGCTGGAAAACGGGGCGTTGGGACTTGTCACCGTGATTCCCAGTACGGTATCGAAAGCGCCGCAGATACGAAAAGCGATTGGAGACATCAAGTCGGCATTGGAAGAAATCCCGCTGCCGCCACTCACGCCATTTGATTTAACCGAAATCACCGGACAGGTGTTAGACCATGTGATTACCAAGTGGATTGTGACGGGGCTGCATTTATCACAGGCAGAGAAAGAGACCTTTCTTCGTCTTTATCTGCCCAAGTTTTTGAGCAATGTAGGGCTGTATTATTTGGGCGTTGCCGATGAATCCGGTAAGCCAAAAATCAATGAGGAGATTGTCAATGTAGAGCCCATACAGTTGCGGCAATATATGACAGAGCAAAAGGAGGACAAAGAATGTTAGGAAAAACACATCGCCCATTTGGCTTATTATTTGGAGCCGTGGCTATGATAGGATTAAAGAACCACATTTCCGTATATGCCGACCAAGAGACACTGATTCAGTTAGGAGAAATGGGTGTGACCTTGGCAGGCGCTTTGGTTGGCAGCACTTGGCCGGATATTGATGTGGTCATTCCCCCGCACCGGGGCATTACGCACACGGTATGGCCATTACTATTAGAACTTTGGCTGGCTTATGGCGTCTTTCATATCAATATTTGGGCATTTTCCGCCTTATTCGGGTTCTTTTTGGGAAACTTGAGCCATCTGGTCACCGACGCATTCAGCAAAGCGGGAATTGCATGGTTTTATCCCTTCCAGCAATACGAACGCTTTGGAAATGGTGCTATGTATGTAAAAGGCTTTCGAGGGCCGTTTGTTCCTCTGTATAAAAGTGGCGAGGGCAGTTTTCCGGTACATAAGGTATACCGGGTGTTTGCCTTCTTCGCAATCATTGCACTTGTTGTTAAAACTATCATTTCGTAAGAAAGGAGAAACGCTTTGAAATTTGTTATGTCGGAAACCACAAAGCCAAAGAAAAAGCATCGCCTGTTTCGGGCGTTTCTTTGGTTTTTGGGTTGTAATCTTCTCTGTTTATCGCTGGTCTTTTTGGCCGGCGTGTTGTTTATTCGTTATCGGTTAAATTCCCTTCCCGATGTGGACGCACAGTATTTGTCTACTTATGAGACTTCCAAAATCGTAGACAGTGAGGGGAAAGTCATTTGGAAACCGACCGACCAGCGAACCACCGTCTTGACCAGTGAGGAAATCCCGGTTTTCTATAAGACAGCGCTGTTATCCATCGAGGACAAGGAATTCTATGAAAGTCCCGGGATTTCGGTAAAGGGGATTGCCAATATGGTTTACGGCGTCATCAAAAGTAAGATTGACCCGACGGTTGTGCCAAGAGGCGGTTCAACCATTGAACAGCAGCTTATCAAAAACAAATTCTATAACGGGGGTAAGGACTATGAAGTAACGACTCGGAAAATACAGGAATTATTCTTAGCAGTCGAAATGGATAAGAATTTCACGAAAGAAGAAATTTTGACCTTTTATGTGAATTCACTGGAATTTGCCGAGGGTTCAACCGGGCTTGGCGCTATCATGAAAACCTATTTCAACAAAACACCTGCGGACTATGAAATCCGAACGCCGGAGACGATGGCGGAGCTTGCCTATCTGGCGGGATTGTCACAGGCGCCGACAACCTATAATTTGTATGAGGATAAAGAGGCGGCGGAGAGTCGGAAAGCCCAAGTGTTGTCGAGCTTATTGTCCGATGGACTTATCACAAACACGGAATACAATGAGGCGTTGGCCTTTGACTTGACGACCAATCTACAGGAACGGGGCTGGGAGGGGAAAAAGCAGGCAAAGGCGAATGAAAAGTTTAAATATTATACCGACGGTGTCATGGCAGAGCTTTCCGATATGGGCTATGATATGAGCAGCCTGTCCATTACCGTACAGACCTTTTTGGACCAAAAACAATTTGAGACCATTCGCAAGCAGGTACAAGACCCAAAGTATTATTTAGATGATAACCAGCAGGTTGGGGTAGCGGTTATCAATACCGACGGCATAGTGGTTGGATTGGTCGGTTCGGCTCACAAAGGAGATGAGTTTAACCGGGCGATGTCCAGTCAACGCTCTTCCGGTTCGTCGATGAAGCCCTTTACGGCATATGGTCCGTTATTGCAATATTTTGGAGACAAATACAATACCGCGTCCTTGTTTGATACCTCCCCATATCCCTATCCGGGCACAAACGCCGTGATGTATAATTACGGAGGCGGCGTTTATGGAAACCAGACCATGCAGAAATGCCTCCGCTATTCTTACAACACCCCGGTAGGGCGGATTGACGACGAGATTTTGGGTTCCGTGCGGATGAAGACTTTTTTGCATAATGTGGGGCTGGATGTCAAGGACAGCTATTCGTCCGTGGACGGCATTGGATTAAATATTTCCCCCTTACAGAGTGCAGCCGCTTACAATGCCTTAAATTGTGGGGGCGTCTATACGAAACCCCGGTTTATTGAAAAGTTGATATTCAGTGACGGTTCAGAAAAAGTGGTGGAACCGACAAGAGTACAGGCTATGAACCCGTCGGTTGCCTATGTATTGACGCAAATCTTACGAGGTGTTCCCGGTGGAGACGGAACGGCATCTCATGCTGCAATTTCTCAATATGCAGGCTATGCCGGAAAGACCGGAAGTGTGAAATTTGACGCATCGGTCAATGCGCCCAAAACCTACGGAGACGGCGGAAGCGATGTGTGGTACTGTTCCTATACCAACGGTGGTTATGCCATCAGTGTCTGGTGTGGCTATGATGTCCCAAATACTTCTCCCCGGATTCCCAGCTATTATATGGGACAGCAGGAAATCAACCGGGATTTGCAGATATTATTGAATAAAGACCGAGAAGTGCCAGACTGGGAAATGCCAAAAGGCGTAAAGAAATTGTCAGGCTCCGGGTTATCGGCACAATATGCCGTGACAGACGCCAAAGATTTGGGAGATACCGGGATTGCCTTCCCCTATTTGGGAGAAGAGGCCACACAGGAGATAAAACAGATTACCTATGATACCACGATTCCAGATAACTGGAGTGAAACCGTGGAAAGCCCTTGGTTTTCTTACTATCAGAACTTTGGCGACACGGTGGATGATATTATTGACCAAGATATTTACGACCAGTTGGCCGGAAAGGAGAAAAACCGATGAAAAAAGTGATAATTACCTTGTTTGTTCTGATATTTGGGTGTACACTGGGATTAATCGGGTTAATTATCAACATCACTTGGGACCAATATCAGGATACAAAGGATTGGGAGGCATTGAAATTCGGCGACGAAATCAAAGATGTACCCCCGTTTTTGGCCCGAAATTATGTCAACGCCGAAGATAAGGACGCTGCGGTCGTGTGGCAGCAGGTAGCCGACGCTTTGGAAAATATCAAGGAACGGAGTAAAACAACGAAATATGGTACGGTGTTAAGCGCAGACGAACGCAAAACCTTTGCCAATTTGCTGGCAACGGCGCTCACCTTACAGGAAACCTATCATATTACTTCCGGGCAGATTGCCAAACAAAATGAAGACCTACAGCTTTACTTGGACTTAGAGGCCATTTTATCTAATGCGTATGAACATCCAAATACACAGGAGTTGATAGATATTACGAATCGGTTATATACCGTAAACCTGCAATACGGGGCGCCGGTTGACGATTTGTATTTTAAACGATTGCGGAATGTAGCAAAGGATTATAAAGCCCTGTCCCAGTTTTTGAAAAAGGAATTTCCCAAGCTGGGAACCTATCAGGACGGCGTATTGACGATTGGAGAAGAGGTTGATGAAGAGACCACCAAGGAAGTGCTTGCTGCGATTGACAAGGGAAACTTAAAAGCCTTTCCCTTTCTTACACAATTGCAGACTTGGTTGACTGGCAGCGACTGGGAAAAAGCGTTGCATCACAATGAGATTGTCAAGGAGTTTCAACAGTGGAAAGAGGCAGAACACAATCTGTTAGCCGTGCAAAAATCCCAATATATCAAAGCAGATACCATTCTCACTTTAAAAGACGCCACCGACGCCGGATTTACCATTGACGCTCCGGAAAAGGAGGGCTATCAAATCAAGCCGGAGAGCCCAGTTGCCATGCTGATTTACGAAAATGTTGTGGTGGGGCCTGAGCAGTATATCCGTTATGGCGCGGAAGTTACGGCCGTGATTGAAGAGCCGGAATACGAAGAACTGCCGACCGAAGAAGTATTGGAGGGAGAGGAAACAACCGGTACGACGGAATTGGAAGATGCCGTTTTGCCACCAGTTGTTGACCCGACCACACAAGAGGAATGGGAACCCAATGAAGAGGAAGAAGAGGAAACCATTCCCGAAGAGGAAGAAGAAATCATAGACGGTGAGGAAGATATCCCACCAGAAGAATAAAGGAGGAATAGATATGAATATTGTCAAACGAAATGGAAAAGAAGTGCCTTACAATGGTGAACGCATTTTAAATGCCGTGCGAAAGGCCAACGCCGAAGTATCGGAAAGCGAAGCATTGTTAGAGTCCCAGATTCAGGTCATTGAAGAAAAGGTTTGGATTGCCTTATCCAAATTGAATCGGGCTGCCAATGTGGAAGAGATACAGGATATGGTGATTAAAGAGATTATGCGGCAGCAGGCATATCGTCTGGCGCAGGTTTACACGGAATATCGGTTTCGGCAGGCGCTCCGTCGGCAAAAGAATACAACTGATGATTCGATTCTGTCCATCATTGAATGTGAGAATGAGGACATTCATCAGGAAAACAGTAACAAGAATTCCGTCATTGAATCCACACAGCGGGATTATATTGCTGGAGAGACCTCAAAGGATTTGACTTGGCGGGTATTACTGCCACCGGATATTGTGGAGGCGCATCGAGAGGGTATTATCCATTTCCATGATTCCGATTACTTTTTACAGACCATTCATAATTGTTCCCTTATCAATCTGGAAGATATGCTTCAAAACGGAACAGTCATTTCCGGTGTGATGATTACGCCGCCAAAGAGTTTTGCAACAGCCTGCAATGTGGCAACACAGATTATTGCACAGGTAGCCAGCAACCAGTATGGCGGCCAGACCTTCCATTTGGGACATCTGGTACCCTATGTGGATGCGTCCCGGAAAAAGATAAAGAAGAGTGTCAAGCAGGAGGCAGAGACTGCCGGTATCACCTATACCAAAGAACAGATAAATCAGATTGTGAATTCCCGGTTGACCAAAGAGATAACGGCAGGCATTCAGACCATTCAGTATCAATTAGTCACCTTAATGACGACCAACGGACAGACGCCGTTTGTCTCTATGTATATCAATTTAGAGGATTGCAAGCCCGGAAAAGAGCGGGACGATATGGCTTTGTTGATTGAAGAGGTATTAAATCAGCGGATTAAGGGACTGCAAAATCCAGACGGTGTTTGGATTACCCCAGCCTTTCCAAAAATTTTATATGTGTTGGACGAAGAGAATGTGAAACCGGATTCGCCGTATTTTTATTTGACGGAACTGGCTGCCCGTTGTACGGCAAAGCGAATGGTGCCGGATTATATCAGCGCCAAAATCATGCGAAAGGTCAAAGAGGGTGATGTTTACGGTTGTATGGGCTGTCGCAGCTTTTTGACGCCCGACCGATTTTCGGAAACCAAGGGCAATCTATCCAATGCCGGAAACTATCAGCCCGGTAAACACATCTACTGGGGCCGGTTTAATCAGGGCGTGGTCACCTTAAATCTAGTGGACATTGCTTGTTCTTCCAAGAAAGATAAGAATAAGTTTTGGGAGATTTTGGACGAGCGGTTAGAACTTTGCCATCGGGCACTTCGCTGTCGTCATGAACGGCTGCTTGGAACTAAATCCGATGTGGCGCCGATTTTATGGCAGTACGGAGCTTTGGCCAGATTACAACCCGGAGCACCAATTGACCGTTTGTTGTATGACGGATACAGCACTATTTCTTTAGGTTATGCCGGACTATATGAAATGTGTTACTATATGACTGGAAAATCCCATACCGACGATGAGGGTAAACGATTCGCCCTTCAGGTCATGCAGAAGATGAACGACGCGTGTTCAAAATGGAAAGACGAAGAAAACATTGACTATTCCATCTACGGAACCCCGTTGGAATCTACGACCTATCGGTTTGCAAAGTGTTTGCAAAAACGCTTTGGTTCCATTCCCGGCGTGACCGACCATAATTATATTACCAATAGCTACCATGTGTGTGTTAGAGAGGAGATTGACGCGTTCACAAAGTTAAAATTTGAGTCTGAGTTTCAGGCATTGTCTCCGGGCGGAGCCATTTCCTATGTGGAAGTCCCGAATATGCAGCAAAACATTCCGGCTGTCATTGCTTTAATCCAGTATATTTATGATAACATCATGTATGCCGAATTAAATACCAAGAGTGATTACTGCCAAGTATGCGGCTATGATGGCGAAATCCTTATTAAAGAGGATGAAAATCAGAAGTTAATCTGGGAGTGCCCGCAATGCGGAAATAGAGACCAGACGAAGATGAATGTGGCCCGTCGGACTTGCGGATATATTGGAACCCAGTTTTGGAATCAGGGCCGCACGCAGGAAATCAGAGACCGGGTATTACACCTGTAAGACGGTCTTTACAAGGGTGGTTTTCTTTGGTAAAATAAAGAAGAATGAGGCAAAAGGCTAAATGAAGGAGCGCGAGATATGAAATTTTTGGTAAAATTTTTTAGTATATTTGTAACGACAATTACGATTTTTGTCTTTTTATTAATTGGTGCGTTTACAATTCCCAGATTATTTCACATTAATCCTTATGTCGTGCGTTCTGCCTCTATGGAACCGGCGCTGCCTACCGGCAGTTTAGTTTATGTCAATGCCAATGATACAGAGGTTACGGTGGGTGACATCATTACCTTCGGACTTTCCACCGGAAAGGAATCTGGAGTGTATGTCACGCACCGTGTTTACCAGATAGATACAGCTCGAAATATGATACAGACCAAGGGAGATAAAAATGAGGAACCCGACGGTTTTATCGACGCTTCCGCCGTAGCCGGAACCGTGGTGTTCCACATTCCCGGAGTTGGCTTTGCCTTAGAGGGTTTACAGGAACGGGGCGGCTTTGTTATTATTGCCGTTTCCGTTTGTTTATTAAATGGACTGGTTGTACTGGTTCATTGTCTGGATAGAATGAATACACCAGCGTCAGCACAATAGCCACTGGCTATTTGATATAAAAAAGGGCATATCCCTGATGAGGAGGAAAGGAGGACAAAAACCATTTTCCAAAACCGAAAAGACCAAAGTAACGAAAATATAAGAAAATATAAGAAAGGAGAGTGCCTACCGGTGCTGATAGGCATAAAATTAAGATGAAGAAAAAAATGAAAATCACGAAACGAACTGCAATGTCCTTGGGTATTTGCGGATTAATTGCTATCATGGGCATTACAGGGACTATCGCATATTTGACCGACAAGGCGGGTGCGACAAATAAGTTTACTTTTGGTGAAGTGAAAGTGGAGCTCCTCGAGCCGGATTGGGATACGACCGATACCGACGGCGACGGAATTCCGGATATGAGTGAGTTTGTGGTACCGAATCAGCCAGTACCCAAATCTGTAGAAGGACACAATGTCGGTATTAACGACGCAGTGGTATTCATTAAGTTGACCGTTCCGGTGCATAAAGTTACCAGAGTAGCTGACAACGGAACCGCAGAGCGAAAGGAAAACAATTATCTGGATGCCAAGATGCAGGAGTTGTTCTACTTCCAGCAGAAAGAAGACACCATCAATTGTGAGAATAATCATTTTGCAGATACTTGGATTAATCTGCCGGAAGAGGAAATGGGATATGAGGGTGCAGGCGGTTCGACGCCGTACTTGGATTTGACGAATACCAAGGTGTACACCGATTCCATTCGTACTTATGTCTTTGGTTTTCATCGTCGGATACCAAAAGATGAATATACCACCAAGTTATTCGAGAAGGTACAGATTAAGAACATCATTGAAAATGAAGTAGACCCTGCCGATGTACAGGATATTAAAGTCGAATTATATTCGATTCAGGCAGATTGTATCGTGGACGAAAATGGCGAGATTGATACTAGCGGAGAATTAGACCATGATACCTTAAAAGAGATTTATGATATTTATATGACGCAGAATCCACGGTATAAGAATGAGACGGAAGATGATGATATGATTTCTACCGAGCCGGAAGAGGCGATTAACACAAAGACCAAGGTAGAAAAGATAACCAAAAAGCCGGCTTCCAACACAAAGATAGAAATCACAGAGTCTTCTGAGACAGAAAGCACAACAGAGAACAACGACCTTGGTCCAGCTATTATAAAGGATGAAAATGGATATTATCATTCGTTTGACCAAAATGGGAAAGAAACAATATGGAAAGCAGATGAAGACTAATCAGTGAGAAAGGAGTTAGACTATGAAAAAACAGAGACTAAAATGTGGAATTCTCACTTGTCTGACTGTCCTGCTTTGTTTCCCAACCACTGTAATGGCGAAAAAGTCTGCCATGGTAACAAACAACGGTTCCATTGGAGCAGTTGATATTCAATTAAATTATACGGTGGAAGGTAATGCTGCCGCCGTGCTGCCAAGTCAGAATATTGGCTTGCATACTTCTGTTACAAATGTGGCAGAGCCGTCTTGGATACGAATGAAAGTACAGTATCCGATATATGATGGAGAGATTTTGGAGCGATTGACCGAGGAACATATGACGCCATTAGACGATAGTCTGCTTACGATTGCAGACGGAGCGTGGAAGAAGATTGGTCCGTATTACTATTTGACCACACCGGTCGAAAGTGGAGCTGTCATTCCTTTTACGGAGGCCATTCGGATTCCAGCAGATTGGGATAATCGGGTGATTAAAACGCAGTTTGGCGTTTGTATTTCCGCAGAAGCCATTCAGGAAAAGAATTTTACACCGGATTTTGAGTCAGAAGACCCTTGGTTCGGCGCCGTAATTGAGGCATACGATTCCACGGATTATATTCATAAAGAGGCTGGAAACGAACGGTTTTCAGTGACCTATGAAGGTGGTTCGGAGGGAATGATTGCCACGGGAAAAGACTTTTTCTCTAATTGGGAAACCTTAATGCCGGGCGATACCGTGACCGGGGAGGCCCTGATTCAGAACAATATGGATATTCCGGTCAACATCTATTTTCGCATTCAGTCGGAAGATGATAAGACCAACAAGATATTGGACAAACTGCATTTGGTAGTCAAGAATGGAAAAAAGGTTATCTTTGACGGACCGCTTAGTAAGAATTTAGACGAAATCTTATTAAAGCAGTATCAGCCAAAGAAATCGTCTAAATTGACTTATACTTTAACGGTTCCGGCGTCACTTACTAATGCATTTGCAGAAAATAAGTTTAAAAGTGTTTGGACTTTCCGGGCAGAGGAAGTGATAACTCCGGAAAAAGAAGCAAATCCAAAAACTCCGGCCAATCCGAAAACACCGTCGAAGTCCAATCCAAAGACGCCGACGGAAATTATTAAAACCGGCAACGAAATGACACTATATCACTTCATTGTCATTGGCATTTGTCTGGTACTTGCCATTGGAACCGGTATTGGCTATGTCAAAACGAAAAGGGGGCGGAAGATATGAAATTAAATCCAGTGACAGAAGTTCCCAAGAAACGGAAATTTCGCATGGTTTATAGTCTCCCGCTGCTCCTTGCCGCTTTGATAATCAGCGTCACGGGGACTTTGGCATACTTAACTTATAAGACGCCAATGGAGCATAACAAATTTACCTTTGGTAATGTAGATGTCAAGATAATTGAGGAATATAATCCCCCACGGTCCATGGACCCCGGAAACAACGACTATGACAAAAAGGTATCCATTCAAAATACCGGAACTATAGATTGTTTTGTCCGTGTCGATGTCATGTGGTCCTCCGTGGATGTACAAAAGATTTCGTACTTATCAACCGACAACCGGGCGTCGTGGATTCCGGCCACCAGCTTTACCACAAATACTCCAAATAAGTGGGTGTATCAGGCAACAGGAGAGTTGACCGGCTATTATTATTACACGGAGCCTTTGGCACCCGGAGAAACATCGGAGCCATTGTTTACCGATGTGCGAACCGTTTTTTCCGCAAAAACATCAGATGTAACTAACATTGTGAATCAGACCGAGCGGGATTATGATATTTATATTCATACAGAGGCGATTCAGCAAATGGCATTAGACGGTTCCGGAAAACATAAAGACTATCAGGTTGCTTGGAAAGATTTCCTTGCAAAGAAATAACATGGAGGTGAAACATCGTGAGAACACATAGAAAAGTGGCTGCTTTCTTGTTAGCGGCAGTTATGTTGGTGTCTTCGATGTCCGTACAGGCCGCCCCGCCCATTGTGGGGCAGCCTTCCGTGACAGCAAAAGAGACACCGAATGTGGTCGGAAAAACCACAACCTCTGAGGTAAAAGAAACCCCAAATGTGGTTGGTAAAACAACAGAGACAAAAGAGACGCCGAATGTAGTCGGAAAGGCGACAACAGAGGCAAAAGAGACGCCGAATGTGGTCACAACAGAGGCATCGACTGCCGTGACGACGGAAACAACGACGGAAATAACAACAGAAGCTGCAATAGAAGAGACAGAGGGACGAGAGCCGGAAGAGGAAGAAGTTACAAAGACATTATTAATGGAAGCGCCCGAAAGAGACAAAATTCCAAAAAACGCTAATATTATAGATAATATTGACGATATGTATTTAATATCATTTGACACACAAAAAGAAGCTATTAAAGCGTATGAAGAATATGGCAGTGGCAAAGGTAGTTATAAGGCTTCTATTAACACATCTTTTCGGGTGGCAACAGAAATATCGAAAACAAAGGATACACCGAATGACATCTTAGACGAAAATGTTTTTTCTAATATAGATACAGAACCAAAATCGTCGATTGTTCGTATAGGAAATACGGAAACAATTGCTTTAATTGATAGTGGCGTTCCTCAAAATCAATCGAATGTGGAAATGACTTCTGTCTTATCCAATGATGAGGGAGTGGATGGAAATGGACATGGAACGGTAATGTTAGAGACTATTCGCAACATCAATCCCAATGTAAAAGTATTATCTATCAAAGCCATAGATGATACCGGATTTGGAGACGCTGCTTCTGTTTATGCAGCAATTGAATATGCCATTGAGCGAAAAGTGTCTATTATCAATTTATCTTTGAGTGGAGACGCAACAGAAGGAAATTTGGCTATCGAATCAGCAATTCAAGACGCTGTTAATGCGGGAATCCGTGTTATTGGAGCCGCAGGCAATAATGGAAATGATGCAAAGTATTATGTTCCCGGCAGCATCCGAAATGTAATTGTGTTGGGTGCGTGTGACAGTCTGGGAAATCGCATTTTCACATCTAATTATGGACCTTCTGTTGATTATTTTGGAGAGGCATCTTCTACATCTGAGGCAACGGCCAAGTTTTCTGCAACATTGGCATTGAATGATGGAGATATTGGAAAAACAGAATTAAAATTTTTTAAAAATGAAGAGAATTTTACCAACAATGCGGCTCCTATGGTAGAAGGTACTGATGGATTGGAACCCGCCGGAACGGTCATAGACTCTGCCACGGAAGCGTTTAAAGGTCCCGGAAATGTACGAAAGATGGACGGTGACAGTTCATCTAATGGTAAACCCATCTATGTATTTCATGATTGGATGGCTAAAAGCTATTTTGATTTTGTAGATGCAAACAAGAGCCATCCTATCATTTTGATTCAGGGTGATTATAATGAAGAAGAGGATGCTGCACCCATATATCGCTCGGACAAGAACGGAGATTGGAGTGATAAGGCTGATGAGTGTATGGACGGGTCGAAGACTGTTCAAAAACAGACATTAAAAGGCGGTCCAAGTGATGATTATAAATTACTGCGTTGTACAGGTAGCGTTGATAATGATGCGGTGCAAATCGTATATAATCAGGGTGATGCGCCAGAACATACCAGCGGTGTTGGGTTTTCATCAATGGGAACAGTATTTTATATCCAGCGTCCAGAGGTAAATAAAAATGATACAGATACATCAATTGATTTGAATGAATATTTTGTATTGCCTTGGGTTGCCGCAAATACAGCGACTGGAGAACGAACACATTTAATTATAAATATAACCCATTATGAATGGCACGCGGCCCATGTGACGGGCGATAAAGGGGAACAAAAGTCAGTCGAAACTGTAACAAACGCTGGAAAAGGAATTACAAAATTGCCTTTATTTGCAGTTACACTAAACGGTGAGTTTCATTTCTATGGAGGTGTCAATCGTGCTGAATATTGTGAAAGTCATAGTAATTACGGTGATGTAAATGCTTATGTAAAGATTACTTATAACCTGATAATCCCGGATGTACCAGAAGACTCGGCTGTTATGTATGCGTTTCGTGATATTGACCAAGAGATGGAAAGTCTTACCATAACTAATCCAATGTCTGATTTGAGTGTGGGTTCAAAAGCATTCGACCATGGAAGTACAGTTGAAGGAAAATCCTATAAATCTTCAAACCATGGGTCTTTAGTCATTACGAAAGACGGAACCGGAGCGAATGCAACATTTAAAATAGACAATGGAAAAACGACAGGGGATGATGAATCTAGTTCTAATGATGATGAATCGGAAACAGGAACAGGTTTTTCCCTATTTGTAGATGCTCCAAAAACAAAGATTACATGGACTGGACATAATTGTGGAACACAAATGGGTGAGCAAACAAAGCCAATTGTTGAAAAGGTTCAAACACTGTATCAAAGACCAGATGGAGCATATGGAAAGGATTATAACATAACTTATGCTAATGACCAGTATTATAAAAACGATAACGTAAATATGAGAGCAAAAGTAAAGGCATGGTATCTGTGTCCATGTTCAAAATTTAATGGTTATACAGAACGGTACCAACCTTGCACATATGATGACTATGATGGTGATGACTATGATGTCATAGATGACTATCTTACTGCTGAGGACCTGCGTGATAATGACTTTCTTTTGAGTGCACAATCACCATATAAGATATATCGTACAGATTTAGACACAGGAAATCTAAACAGTACTTATTATACGAATCAATACACCAATCCGACACTATCTCCTCCTGCTAAGACTTTACCTACAATTTCAGCACCATGGGATGTAAATGCGCATCCAACGAATCAAAGTAGTGGTGCAAAAGCAAATCGTGCATGGTATGATAATTTAACAGGTAGTGAAAATCCAAAACATTATACAGATGGTGAAGTTGGAAAGGACAGATGCTTTTTATATACTGTATATGTGCCTCGAATGGACTATACTTATACTTTTAATGAAAATTTGCCTGCATCGGCTGCTACCCGAGGGCAACACGCGACAAATATGCCGGATAATATTACGAGATTAGCGGAAAATACCGTCGGGTCACCAAATCGAACACCAAAATTGCACGGATATGTATTTTTAGGCTGGAGTTATTCCCCAAGTGGCCCTGTCAATTTTAACTCCGCGGAAATAATGTACTCTAACAAGACCATATATGCTATCTGGCGCCCAATGGAATACTATGTGATTTATGACGCCAATGGTGGAACGAATTTTGACCATTATAACGGAGAGTATACACAAAATGTAACAAGTGGAACGACCGGTGGTTCTCCACACGCGTGCTCCGCAGGCGGAACCGGACGAGAGCAGAAATTTCAGTACGATACACCGGGCACTATCGCCGCTTGTGGCTATCAGCGGGCAGGATTTAATTTCATTTGTTGGAATACGACACCGGCCGGTAATGATGACCACCAGAATACGCTTAACTATACGACTTTTAAGAGAAGTGATTTTGTTGTTCCCGCAGGGGAGCAAGTGTATTATGGGCCGCCAAGTTATAGTAACTTACCAGACCGATTGGGGTTGGAACCGGTTGACCAGATGCATATTACTGTTTATGCACAATGGAATAAAGTACCGGGAACAGAAACATTAACCGTGGTTTCAGAGGAAACTGGAAACCCAGTTCCAAATGTGACGGTCACCTTACACTATGGACAGGCAGGAACACAGAATTCTCATACGATTGGAGACGATTCTTCATATAATGTGGCGAATTGGTCGCCAAATAGCTCAGGTGGCGTCTATCATGGTTGGGATAACCCGACGAATGCCGGAAATTATACCCTTACGACCAATGCGGCCGGGCAGATTACCGTGGGCGATTTACTCTGGTATGATTATCAGTGGCAGAATGTTTCGGTGCCTGAGGGTTATCTGGACTTTGGTTGGGACCCATACAATCGAAGTACACTAGAGGCAACACTTGGAAAAACAGCCGGAAAGGTCAATTTGACCGACAGCTATGATACCATTAATCCGACAGCTCGAAATGGACGAACTTTCTTTATTCATGGAACGCATTTGTCGGAATTGAATACCAGAGTGCTTTATATGAAGCACGTCAAGCTCACCTTAAACAGCACGATACGGGATATTTACAATGACCCCGGAAAGGGATTGATTAAGGGAGAAAACCCACCCGCCTTTATGTACCATATTTCCGGTACGGATGTGGCTGGTGTAGCACATGAATACAATGTTATGGTGCAGACAAACAAAGACTTGACGCCTATCAGCGGACAGAATTTGGTACCGGATATGTTTGCCGGAACCTATCAGATTACGCAGATACCGGTATCCCGTTATGAGCCATTGACGGCGATTAATAACAGCAACACCGTACCAAATGGGATTAATGCAACAGCGAATATCATTGTACCAGACAGTGCCGAGGCCACATTCCCATACCAGATTAAACAATACGGTGGATTTGGAGCAGTTACTTCTGCAACCAATCATCAAGACCACTAAGAGGAGTGATGGATATGGGCGGAGATTAATCTCACATAAAGGGGCGCATCGTAAGATGTGTCCCTTTTTTTTCTTCTAAGAAAAATTCGTTTTTTTTTGCCCTTGCCCTACGGCAAGGGCAATTCTTCGGGGACTAAGTCCCCGAACCCCTTTATATCTACGAATTTTTCTTATCATTTTTTTTATTTTTTTATTCAGGTAAAAGTAATGAATTTTCAGGGAGTTTATTTTTTTTGGGGAAAGGAGACGCTATGACGACAATTGACACGCTGATTGCCATCAAGAAGCAATCGAATACCGATGATATTATTCGATTTTTAGATGAGCTAATCACTTATGAGAAACTATCCAAACTTCCGGCTTTTCAGGATTTGGAGCATTCAGAAGCGGCGAAAAAGAAACTGCCGCTCTTATCTGCCGTATATCAAAATGAATTCTATGCGCTGGCGATTGCAGAAATGGCAGAATCCATTTTGGCCTATTTGGAAGAAGACATTCCACCGGTGTTACACGACCGGTTACAGGCATTGACGCCAAAACAGGTTCATAAGTTAAATATTATGATGAAAGGCGTTTTGGAGGTCAGTTATCACCCGTTAGAGGAATATGTGCCGGACATCATGGCCGAGGATGTCATTGCGGTGTTTGAAAGTGAGCGCCCCAATGAGGAGACGGAGGAAAATGCCTTGCTCATTTTGGTCAAGCCGGAACAGTCAAGGATTTATTCCATTTATCAGGGACATTACAATCCCGGAGCAAAAGAGCGGAAATCACCGGCCTTTGATAAAATCAAACCTTATGTGCATACGGAATCGGACGGCTCAACATTGACTATTTCTCATTATTCCTTACTGGGAAACAATGGCTATGTGTTTGCAATTTACACGAAAGCAGGCACGGACTATCAGGTATTGATGCCATATCACGATACGATATGGTTGTTGAATTCCGGGATTTGTGAGCAGGTCGTGAAATTGGATTTAACCCAGTGTAATGAGTTAGCACTGGCCAAGACGAAGGTTGCTGAGTTTGCGGCGACAATCGCAAAATTTATCAGAGAGGGGAGGGAGGCGGATGCGGCACTTGAAGAAAGTTCCGGACGCAGCAATTCGGGAGATTGAAACGGCACACGCCAGAGCGATACGGGCGGTTATGGAAAATTATCATGCCCTTTGTAATCTGCCGGTACGGCCGGCGAAAATGTCACTGTATCGAAACGGCGACGCCACTTTGGAGACAACAGTGGTTCCGGCAACCAGTGTATTTTTATCGCCAAACAATCCCTTTTTGGGAGACGGAATATTGAATCGGGACGCTCTCACCTATTTTGTAAAAGGGACGGACATTGCATTCCCCCTTGGTCATGTGTATCGTGGCAGTGGGAATTTGTGTCTGGGCAGCATCTTTGTTCCGTCACAGGTATCCATTTATAATCCGGCACAGCCGTTGGAAACCTTATTTCTACACAACGATAGAAACTTAAGTCACGGAAATGCCGAATTAACGGTCAACAAAGACCAATGGATGAATATCAAAGAGCTTTTATACGACAGGGGCTATACCTTGTCTCCTGAAGTGGAGAATGAATTTCAGCCAAACGAATCTTTATTGCGGCGTGATACTATCTGGAAGCTGGGAGCAGAGCTGTTACAGCAGTATCCATTTATGGAAGTGATGCGCACAATGACACTGATTTACGATATTATCTTTAATAAAAACGGAGGGAAAAAATGAAAAAGTATGTATCTCTGCTGGAGACAGCGGCCAATATTAGAAAAATACTGGGAAAGGTATCTTACCGAAAAGTATTACAATCACCGGTATTAGAGCCACCACATAGACCAGCGATTGCTCATCCTTATTATTATAATAGTGGGGAAATAATGAATGACGAAGATTTGGACCCTCGCCCCTATCTGTTGAGCGAGAGTGAAACTGACCCGTCTGTCCGAAAGCTGATGTTGCGAAAGCCCCCCTATTTGGCACATCGTTATCCTTACTTTTGTGTGGAAGAGGACGGAATGCAGGTATCCCAGTTGTCTATCAGCAATTTGGTGTTTGATGTACCTCATATTGCAGAATTAGAGTGGTTAAAGAAGACAAATCCATATCAATTCCCGGAAAACGAGCGGTTATGGGAATATTTGGAATTGAGTTCGTATGTGTTGTTATTTACCTATCGGATGTTCCTAACTCTATTTGACGCCACTGGTATCACGGAGTTGGATAACCCAGTGACGATTCAGGACACCGTTGTGGCAAACACGCCTTTGGATTTTCTCACAGAAACGCATTGGTGGAAAGTCCATGAATGGGATACGGAAGAAAATCCGGATATTATCTGGAGTGAAATGAAGAAACAATATCAGGAACATTTTACCTTTCATGCAACTTATCCGGTTTTGTATAAAAATATGGTCAATTCATGGGTGTTCGCCCCTGCATCATCTGCTGATATCTGGGCACTGATTAATCGTTCGATTGATGAAAATAATGGTGCAACACAGGCAGACCGAAATCCATTGGCACAGGCAAACATCTGGTTGGCGATTTTCGGGCAGTTGGAAATCGAAGACACACAATGTAAGAACTTGTCATGGACAGATTATCAGAGTTATAAGTTAGCTTTTCCACGCTATATCACTGCACAGTTACGCGCTGTATTAAGGGATATTGAACCGAATAGTAATTTTGCTTATGGTTATTTCAATCATACCGGCTATCAGTTCCGGCAAGGTGGAGAAGACAATATTGTAATGGGTGTGATGCGTCGGTGGTATGATGATAAGTTAAAAGACTATGCGAAACAAAACCCGGTAGATTTGGAGGTCAATGATTTAACCAATATTCATGATGAGTTGCCAAATGTCCGTGTTGTATTAAATGCATCAAAATTATCATGGACAAGTTAGGGAGGTAGAATATGAACGCAGTGAGAATTTTAGAGTTAGATGTCAGGCGTCCGACTTGGACGAAAGTAGCCGATGATTTGGGTGGTTTTATCGACGAGATGATACGGGAAATCCGTTCGATTCCCTTTTATAAAACCAATGACGGTTATCGGTATGCAGGGCATTTATTAAAAGACCCGGTGACCGGGAAAAACTGTTATACCTTTCTCTTTGGCGAGGAAGCCATTGAGGAAGAGGACGGTGAGCTTTCTGTTGCTATTCGAGATATTTATTTGTCTGCGATTGACAAATTAAATGCACTTGTCATTTCGGAAGAGGATTTTGAGACTTGGACAACCTTTCATAAGGAAAGTCCGAGCATTGTTTCTTATCATCGAATATTGGAATCCATTGGAGAAGATATCTTGTTAAGTTATCTGTTTGGACTGCCGACCAAATGGCAGCCGGAAGAGACGCCGATTTCTAATCCACAGGAAATTTGGGACAAGCAATATCCCAATGATGTGACCGATATGATGATAAAAGAATGGGACGATTCTCAGCGGAAAAATCAGCCAATGAATAGTCGAATGGTAATGCGGCAGTCCATTCGGAGAAACAGCGAATTGACTCAGGAGCTATTGTTTTTGGACAAATCGGCAACCTGTACACTCAAGAAAACCGTCGTACAGCGTTCCGGAGATGTCGTATTGAATCATAACAATCCGTTTGCAGATGTGTCTATCAAAGAACAGCACTTTGTTTATGGCTCGGTTATGGGTCAATTTGAAGCGTTGGGACTTACCACAAGCCATACGGTGACCAAGCAGGCAAAAGATTTGCAAAGGTCATATTTTGTGTTACAGCCGGGCTTCAAGATTAAGAAAGAGAAACTCGATAATATGAAGCAGACACAGGATGTATTATTTGATGATACGATTTCAACAGAAATTGTACAGCAGGACAATAATATCTATGTGTATATCGACTAATGGAGGGAAAACCCATGAATTTGTATGTGAGCGATGTTGCCGTGGACGGAATGTCACATTATTTTGTTCGTCACGGTGGCTTATTGGTTGTAAAGCGAGACGGTGAGGCGCCATTTATATTAATGCACCATACCGAGCTTGGCAAAGCCGAGGGAAATAACATCTATGATACGAACGGCAATTCAGATACCAATATTTCCATTTATGGAGATTTGGTGGAGGGCCGTACCTTTGCGGATTTACAAGAAAATGACACCTTATTATATCTGCGGGATGTACCGAGCAGTTATTATCGGATGTCCGAAGTAATAGGTGCGTTTCATATGCAGTTTTATCAGAATAACAGCGGCTTATTATTGCCGTTTGAGGCGAAATCAAATGCCCTTGCCATTGCAGCAGGGTTTGAGACCAGCCCCTGCATTTTCATTTGTGACAACAAGCAAAAAGAACTGGTGCATCAGGTAGCGCAAATCTTGAGAAAGGCAAATGCTATCTATGACAAAGATAACAGCTATCGCACGATTATGTTGAAACAAGGTGATAGTGTGAAGTCTATGTCGTTATTGTCCTTGCTGGCCATACAAGACGAGTCCTTACACAGCACATTGACCGCTTTGTTGTTGAGCTTTTCTGCCTATGTCAACAGCCATAATACGCTGGAAAGACTGTTGGAGCTTTGTCAGTTTGACGAGCCTTTCTCCTTACTCACGCAAGAGGAACAGGTAGAGGCGTTTATTCAGTTTTCTAAGCTAGTGGCGGACCAGAAAGAAGAAATGGTGCCGGATAGTTTGTTATCTGCCATTTCCAGCTCAAAAGAATATGAGCAGGTCAAAGTCAAAATGGAAGAAAATGGTCTGGGGTTATCTCAAACGCAGCAGTTTAATGTATTGCAGCAGGTTGGATTCTTCAGTGACCGGCGGGACCAGAACATTCTGTATAATTTATCCGATATGGGTGCCGGAAAGACCTTGATGACCGTGGAGGCTATTTATCTGTTGGATTTAAAACAGATAAGCAACTGGAAACAGAATTTGGAGAGTACGGTGCCGGAGGATGTGACGGTAACAGGCATTACATTGCCGGATAAGCATATCATTGCGCCGACTTTATCGGTAAAGTCTTCTTGGATTGATACCTTTAAGTTATTCTATGAGGTAACTCCGACGGACAATGAATTCCGGTATGAATTATCCATAACCTTTGACGGTGTGACAGCAACTTCTACCATCTATGTGTCACCCTTTACCGTGAAGAATGGAAATATCTTTGCCGGAGGTGAGACCTTACCGGGTGCATTTTCAGGCACTTATCTCATTATTGATGAGATACATCAGTTGGTAAAGAAGAAGATTGCAAAGACAAAATTCTTCCCATCAAATACCAATCCGAGTGACTGGTATAAGATTTTTGTTTTATCCGGTACGATGTCCAATATGCAGACGAGGGAGTGGCTTAATTTCATTCGTTTTATGGGCTTACCGCTTTCCAGCTATATGACTAATTCCGGAGCTTTAACCAATACGGAATGTGCGAAACGGGCAGAGGAACGAGCCAGTGCATTAGAGACTTCCATTCGGGACGCTGCGAACAACATTCAGACAGAGGCACATCGGTATCTGGACGCAGACAATGTATGCGAGGATAATTATTATGATACCCCATCTATGAAGCAGACAGCGCCGGAAGAGTATTTCTTTTCGCTTTACGGCAATCAGATATTGAAGCCAAAAGCGCATTTGTTGTCCGACACGGGTATTTCCGTGGAAGAACTGTTTTCTCCGGACCATCGGTCATTTCTCTTGGAAAGTGCCCCGAATGAGAGCGACAACATCAATTTCGAGCTGTTCTACAATCTGGTTGGATGTCGTGCTGTCACAGCACAGTCTATGCAGGTAGCCGAAGAGTTGTTTGGTGAGCAGAAGACGCAGCACACATCGGATATTATCAAGACGATATCCCCATTATCCAAAGAAGATATTGAACTGTTAAAAATTCTGCATCACATTGCAGAGGATTATAATCAGTATAAGTCTCTACACATTGCAACCGCTATCAACAATGCCATTTTGAACTTAAACGACGGATTGCAGAAGAAAAACATCTATGAACTGGTGTCAGAATTTGCAGACCGGAATGTGAGATTTTTGGAATATCTGGCGTCCTTGGACATTGACCTGTTGGAGCAGTTACCAAAGTCTGGATTGATTCAGATGCCAGAATTGCAGGATACCGATAAGTTCAAGATATTGAAAGATATCTTGGAACGGGAGAAAGACGAAACCCATCTGATTGTGGTCAACGATTATACTGCGTTAAAGACCTTGTCAGAGGCATTGGATATTTCCTACATCACAAAAGAGCAGTTAGCCAACGAGCTGAATTACCAAGAGGTATTGGACGCTCTCTTTGAAAAACAGTCAATTGTGATTGTGACCCAGTCCATGATTAAATCATCTTTGGATTTGGTACAGGCCAATCGTCTGGTGCAGTACCAGTTGAATACGGAAATCAGCGACATCATTCAGACGCAGAACCGTATCAACCGTATCGGACAGACCAGAGAGACCAGAGGTTATTACATTGCGTCCGACCAGTTACAGGAAAACTTGATTGAGTTGTTCTTGGAAAGTTATCGGAATATCCGGGTAGCTCACAAGGGTATTGTAGAGCTGTTTACTGATATTACCAGTCAGATTAATGTGGTCAACGACTACTTAAATCAGGCATTTGCCAATATGGAAACCGATTCGGAGGAGGAAGAGGAAGAAGAGCCATGGCTCTTACAGCCAAATCCACTGCCGGAGGGTTTGGACCACAAGGGTGTGTCAAACGCCGTGTTGTATCCGCAGGACGGTCAGGTACTGGTATTGGTACCGTTGCCGGATGGAAAAGCCTTTCCTCTTGGCACATTAAATCCCAATATGGATTGGGTACGGGAAGTGACAGCGCCACAAAAGATTTTGTGGAATATGGAAACCAATAAACTGGAGCAGGCAGGTTGAGTAATTCAACCTGTCCGTTCTTTCTCAGAAGGGAGAAAAAGAATATGAATGTGGATATGAAGATTGCAGGAACCACCTTTCATCCATTGCCCGCAGGCCGGGTGATTTCCGTTTCGGAAACCTTTGTGGAAAATAATGTTTCCTGCGCAAGAACGACCGTGGTCTTGCAGCCGGAGCCGACAAACCCAGTTGACCCGGACGCCGTTATGGTCATGGTACCGTTGGACGATGGTTCGGCATTTCATATCGGCTATGTGCCGAAAGCAGCGCCGGAGAAACAGATGATTCGACAGACCACACTGGGACAAATGGTGATTAAAGACTATGGTTCCGGTTTAAATCCGTCGTTTCGGTTAGTACAGATTGGAGGCGAGTAGATGCTTACATTTCAGACACGCGACAAATTGAATATTCATTTTATCGGAGCAGGTGGAACCGGCAGCTATGCCATTCCGTATCTGGTGCGGCTGTTGGCCGATAATGAACATAAGTTGACCATTTACGACGGAGACAAAGTGGAGCCAAAGAATTTAAAGCGACAAAACTTTCAGATGTCGGATTTGGACTTAAACAAAGCAGAGGCCCTTGCCGGGCAGTTGGAATCCATTCCGCACAGTTTAACGATTCGGACAAATTCCAATTATATTTCCGATAAAGACGAGTTTCTGGCGGAATTGCTTTGCGATTTGGAAGACGACGAGTCTCTCGTCATTGTTATGGCAGTGGACAATGTGGCAACTCGAAAGTTAATCAATGAGGCCGTGATGACCGATTTGGTAACAGCAGGGATTCCAACGATTGTATTGGATTGTGGCAATCACATTCAGGGCGGACAGGTCGTGTTATACGGCAATGCCGAGACTTCCTATGCACCACCGTTAAAAGCAGCAACCAGAGGAATGTTGCCGTCTATGTTGCAGTTATATCCGGAGATTGACCGCATTGAGGATGAAAATCCCGGACTGGTGCAAAATTGCGTGGAAAATGCAGAATCCGAGCCACAGGCGATGATGTCTAATGTACGGAACGGAGAGCTGTTGGCGCATATCGTCAATCAGATATATGAAAACCATAAGGTTTATGGAAACCTTTGGAAGAGTGACTTATTAACTGGAAGCACAATTGCTTCCTTTACTGGTTTTCTGGGAGGTGAAAACAAGTGATGAGTAACGAACAGGCTATCGCCTATTTTCGGCAGATGCCAAAGAAAAAGCAGGAAAATCCACACTGGTCATTTTCAGAGGAAAACGGCGTAGTAACAAAGCAGGGAGACCCGCTGGCGTTGGAGCTTTGTACCGAACTATTAAAAACAGTGCGGGGATATTTTCGTGCCGTCTACGATTCTTTTCACACTGAGGCACAGGTCTTAGTAGTGACGGAAGAAGACGCAGAAAAGTTAAGAGCGCTTTGCCTGCCCACATTGGGACGCTTTTTCTTCCAATATGGAACAGCGGAAGTATTTGTCTTACCACAGACCAACACGCCGGTCAATTCCATCATTAGTGAGGCTTTTTGGCAGACAAAAATTGTGGAAAATCAAATTGTTCCATTGGCGCGAATTCATTCCCATACGGTGGTGGATGCGTATCAGTCTGCAACGGATTACAGTACCTTAAATTCCAATTCACTGGAAATGGTATTGGGACGCATTGACAAAGAACCATTGTTTGTTGCCTACTGGCTGGACGAGCATGGCAAAGATACCAAGCGGAATGTCTATCAGGCATTACAGCAGGGTGAAAAAAAGTTCCTGATTCACAAAATTAAGTCTGGATATGGGGACGAAAATGATGTATAATGGTAACTGGTGAACGAAGTTCACTTCAATAAAAAATTTATGAAAGAAAGAGGTAAAGAATTATGGAAGAGAGAAAACTGTTCAATTTCAACAACGAGGTAGACACATTTGAGGTTCTGGTCGATAGTGAGACCGGCGTCGTTACGGTCCCCGGAGAGAATGGCGAGCCGATTGCTACTTATGATAGTATGCAGCAGTTTGCAGAGATTTATGCACAGGCAAGAGATGTAAAGCCGGAGCATTTAAAGAACTGGGTTTTAGTAGAACAGGGTGATGTGTACTCCTTTGTCCTTCGTGCCGGTACAGCCGGTGTGGCTTATCAGGATGTACGGGAAACCGTGAATGAGGTTTTAACAGCACTGGAGGCGGAGAATTTTGCACATCCGTTACAGATGGCTCAGTTTCGCAACTCCGTGAATGCATGGACCAATGATACCGATGTGATGAATGCACTGGCAGTATCTACGATGCCGGACATTGCCAGAGAGGTTTATGACCGTTTGGCAGAGGCAGGGGCATTTAATCCTCCTGCACCGGAGCCCACACCGTTAGAGGCGTTTTTACAGGATATGAAAGAGCGCCATGGCAATCTGATTTTCTTCGCTTGGAGAGCCGGTATGGCCGCAGAGTCATGGGTATCTGCTACGGTAGATGAGGTAAAGGCTGCATTAGAGGCCGGTCCGGTTCCGGTGACACCAGAGGGCTTATATGCAGATTATCAGCAGACCATTACCAGCATTCAGAATAACAACATCGGCGTAAACACCGATGAAGAGGCGTTACTGGTCTTAACACAGAGCAATGTGGACACCGCAGAAGACAGCGAAAAGGCAAAGAGCCAGATTAGTGTTTCTGCAAGACTGGCAGGTCGCAACAAGGTAAACTTACCGGTTTATACCGTGGGCCGCAGGAACATTAAGAAGACCAATGAGCTTCGTACCTTGGACGAGTTACCGGAGGTACACTTCGTAAATCGGATTCCAACCGTGGTTGTCTTTGACCCGTCTGTTGACGAGGTATTAGAGGCAGAGGCAGCAGAGGCTGCCGCAGTTACTCTGGCTCCGGTCAACAACTATGGCTATGGAGAGACCGACTACGACGAAGACTACGACGAGGACGAAGAATTCTAAGTCAAAATAAAAAAACAGCCGGCCAGAGAAATCTGGTCGGCTTATTTTTATTATTGCGCCATACTTGGCTGTCCAAAATCAATTCCTTTTAAAATCGCATCAATGTCGACATCATTGGCGGTTACTACTTTCGGTGTTGCGGGCTCCATAGGAGCGGTTGTTTGGACAGGAGCGGTTGCCTGAATGGGTGCCTTGGAAACAGCCTGTTCCGGTTCCTGCTTTCCTAACATTTCATTTAAGCGATTTTGTAATTGTGTGACATTTTCAGAAAACCGCTGGATACGGTTTAAGTACGCATCAATGGTCGTTTGCTCAATTGTGTTTGCCATTACATAACACTCCTTTCTTTTTGTTTGGTTTCATTGTTATTTGTATTATAACACAAAACAAAACAAAAGAAAAGACGGTTGTCACACATGGTCTTTACAGACCGAAAGCTGTAGGATAAGATAAAGAGAGGAGATGATTCTTTGCAGCCTTTTGTAGATAAGAAAGGAAACCCCATTCAGGTTGGCGACAGACTGATACCTTCCCATGTACAAGTGGGTGTAGAATGGCTGGAAGTCAAAGCTATCACGGATTCCGGGCTTACCGCAGTCGCTATTTGTTATACAGAGGATAAAGTTACCGGGGACGGTCACTATTATCACGGAGATATTTATTCCTTTTCCAGAGAGGAAGTTTTGAGAGATATGGTCGTATGACCAAATTTGATTTTGTAGAAAGGAGAAACCATTTATGGATATGTTTGAAGACATCAGGAAATGGTTAAAAGTAAACGAAGACTCAGAGAAATGGACGATTTTCTATGATAAAAAGAGAAATTACTATGTTCTCAGTATTCGTGGTGGCTTGGTATTAGATGAGGTCGAAGTACCAAATGGTGTTTGGGAAGTCAGAGTCGGTGAGAGAACCAAGATTAAGATGCTTGAGTTGCCGAAAAGTACGACAAATGTTGTAATGGGTGTCGGAGCGCTCATCAATATGCTGATGGTAGAAAGAACCAAAGGTAAGGTATTCTATGAGAAAGAAAAACAGAGCGACGCCAGCAGATTATGCATTTATTCCAACGATAACATAAATGGTTCCAACATTGACCAGCTTGTTTATAATGGATATTCTGCTCGTGATAATTCGTTAATCTTAACGAATTGCTCGATTGGCCATCTTAGCATCAAGGTTGGCAGAAAGGTTAAAATCTGTTTAAGAGAAACCTGTTTCGTAAAGGAAATAGATTGTGGTATGGCGGATGAGGTTGTAATACAGCATATATGTGAAGACTTCTCCAGACAAGCATTTATCGGGGATATTACAGGCAGCCTAAAGTGTTCCCTTCAGGTTGGTGACGACACTCAGATGATGCTTCGGGTGGGCAAGATTGATACCTTTGAGTGGGTAACCATAAAGAAAAGCGGTATGGAAATCAATCAAGGCCATCTGCACATTGATGAGATTATAGAGGTACTTAAGGAAGTGAAAGTAACAGAGGGTTACGGAGAGATTACAATCTCTTGCATTATGAGTTGTCCCAGATTTGACATTTCAAAAGCGCCTAACTGTTTTGTGGGATATGCCTATTGTGTAAAAGAGGTAGTTGGCGGGTGGAAAATGCTCGGTGATTTTTGGCAGGTTGATTAAGGGCGTTAAAATGGTCGTATGACCAAATTTAATTTCGTAGAAAGGAGAAATTACATTGACTGCGTTTATGATTCGGGAAAATCCCGGCGAACAGACCTATCATATTGTCTGTCAGTTTACGGTATATCGGGAACGGTTTGGACATCACCCATCCTTTTTGCCACAGGACGAGGCAAAAGGAATGCAAATCGGATTTGCCACAGAATTTGGATTCTTGGTAGAAGATGATTTGACGAAAGAACAGGCATTAGACCAATTGGCCGCTTATCAGGAACAATATGATACCTTGATTACAGAATTAGAAAACGACGATACGCGTTGGGACGAATTTCCGTTTCAGCAGTGTCCGTTATTATGGAGTCGATAGAGAGGAGAACAAAAAAAATGAAAATCAATGGAATAAAACAGGAATGTGTTTGCATGGAGAAATCCGAGTTTGGAAGTGTTTTAACCGAATTGTTTCCCGATAAAGGCCTTACGCCGGATTCGTTTGGAAAAAATAATTGTATTTGGTGGACAAACCCGGAGACAAAAACTTATAGTCAAATGTCAAGCCGGGACGCTAACGAGATTCGATGCCGGTTGGCTCAGTATTTTGATGTGGGAGCGATTCTTTCCATTCACGAGGGGCCCGGTGGAATGTGGATAGCTTATCATACGGGAGCGGACAATGAATTTACTTTAACGAAGACAACCTTACCTCAGTTTTTAGGGGAAGTTGCTGATGTCTTTGACGCTTATTTGCGTGAGAATGATATTTGGGAGGCGTTCCATATCACTAACCCGTTTGACGGTCAGATAGAACAGGTTGTAGGCAAACTTCGAGAGGCGTGTGAGGAGCAGATTCATAAACAAAGACGCTTTTCTCCTACCGAGGCAAAGTCGTTGGCTGAGGATTGTATTGGCCAGTTTTCTCAGTTGTTATATTCCCTGCACATTGAATGGGACGAATTAAAGGCAACCGCACCCTTAAAGAAAGGGATTATTGCTGCCTTTGTGAATTGGGGCCTTGCCGGAGATGTGTATCAGGCGTCTTGCCGGATAAATGGCGTTTGTCGATTAAAAATCGAAGCGCTTTCCATCCGGGACGCTATTACGGAAGCAGAAAAGACAATGGCTGAGATTGAATTTGGGCCATTACAAGAAGTGACCGGCCGTTGTTATATGATAGAAAATAATCAATCACGGCTTTGGGAGGAGGATGAAGAGGGATGAAGAAATTTGAAGTCAATTTGACTGTTCATGCCAATGCCGTGGTGCGTGTGACAGATGAAGTTGCAAACCAAATGACGCCGGAAGAGTTATTAAACTTTGTGGAAACGACCGGTGTCACTGAGCTTGATTTCGGTGATTTAAAAGAGGTTGATGTGCACACCAATTATTGTAATGCGTTCATAGAGCCTGCTCCAGCCGTGAAACGATATGAAAAACCGGTTTCTTTGCAGGTTGCATTGGAAGACGCCGGATTTTGGGATATGCCGGAAAAAGTGATTACCCTGTCTTATCGGAAATCGACTATGATTACGACCGTGGACGGTGTGAAAGATTGCTTGGACTATGAACAGACTTTGGTTTCCAAAACAGAAACTGAACTTTACAAAGAG
The DNA here is from genome assembly GCA_947623945.1 of uncultured Clostridia bacterium. Lineage (GTDB taxonomy): Bacteria > Bacillota > Clostridia > TANB77 > CAG-508 > CAG-269. Next base: position 127,220 of record CANQHU010000001.1, read on the forward strand.
GTGCCGACCTTTGAGGTCAAATGTACCAAACTGGTCCGTCGGTTTACCTGATTTTTTTTTGCCGGACTTACGCCCGGCAAATGCGGAATTGATTTCTCAACTATCGTTGAGAAATCAATTCCTTTTCTTGGGGCTAACGCCCCAAACCCCATTTTAATTTTGGTTTTTTTTATTTTTTCAGAAAGGAGTGTGGGGCAATGAATGTGCAAATTTTGGCAACCGGTTCTTCCGGCAACAGCGTTTGTATCGACGACGCCTTTTTAATTGACGCCGGTATCTCGGTCAAAGAATTCCGAGCCTATCAGTTGCCGACCTTGAAAGGCTTTGCCATTACCCACAAACACACCGACCATATGAAACTGCCTTTGGTTCGACGGTTATTGACGGACGGCATCAAAGCGTGGCTTCCGCCGGATATTGTGGGAGAGTTGACAAAGGAGGGAAAGCTGGATGTAGAGCCCTTACTTGGCAGTGGACAAATTACCCTGTTACAGCCGGATGTGACTTATCCTTTGTATGAGGATGTGACATTGACGGTATATCCGCAAAAGCATCACGATATTGTGAATTATGCGTTTGTGTTGGAAAAGGGAGACGACCGTTTACTGTATTCCACGGATTTGGATACGGTGGAGGCAACGGAAATGGGCGTGGGACTGTTACATTTGGGACAGTTTGACACCATTTTATTAGAGGGTAACTATGATGAGAGCTACCTTCGCGCTTACATCGAGTATATGGTATCTTTGGTACCGGAGGCAGAAAATCCAAAAGAACAAAGCGACGCCGATTTGGAGGCGTGGGTAAAGGCCAATTATCGGAAATTACCCGACGAAATTGCCCGCAATGCATTTCGGGCAATACAGAACCATCGGCATTTGTCAAAGCAGCAGGCGAGAGCCTATGCGGCGGTCCATTTGAAACCAAATGGGAGGTATTATGAAATCCATCGTTCCAGACAGTTCTATGAAGAGCCGGAGGGATGGAGAGAACAATAATTAATAGGAGGTATTGTTATGAGTGAACTGCGAGCACCGGTTCCCCAGTCAGAGGACTTTACGATTTCTTCTGAAATCTGGGACGCATTGACCGAAGAAATCAATGCAGTGGTTCTTAGAATTGACGCCAATGAAGATTTGGTGCCGGAGGATGTGGCAAATGTGCGGGCGTTGAAGAAACAGGTAGACGCTTATTTAACCCAGTTTAACAAGGCATTGCGCAGTGCGCAGACTACCTATAAGCAAATGGTGGAAAACCAGTTAATCGAATTGGGTTATAACAAGATTGAGGCATACATTGTCAAAAAGCGGGAAGAACAGACCGCAGAGCAGAATGCAAAGCTCGATGAGAAACGAAACCATCTGCAACAGTTGGTGGAAACGGAGTTATCTAAGACGCAGTATGTCAAAGACACCGTGTTGGCAAAAGAGTGTTTACCGGCATTTATTGCGCGGTTTCCGAATGTCAACAGCTATGCGAAGTCTAAAGAGATTAAGAACTGGGGGCCTTATGAGGCTATTATTCGTACCAGTCTTCAGTTGTTAGATGTGTTCTTTGGCGACACTTCCCTTTGTCCCGGCGCGATGCAGTTACCGGTCACTTCGGCTACAATGCAGACCTTACTGGCTTATTTGCGGGACGGCAATCTGGAACATCTGTCTATGATGCGCACGGTGTTTGAAAAAGATGCCGAGGTATTACTCACACAAAAGTTAAAGGCGGAGATTGCCACAAAAGAGATAGCACTTGACAAGATTTCAGAAATTATGGGCAGCGAAGAGACTGCCGATGAGAAAATTAAAGACATTGCACGCATTATTCGTTTGGCAGAAACCTTATAGGTATCTGCCGAGCGAATGGATATAAAAGAAAGAGAGGTAAAACATATGGACACACCATTTAACTTAAGTTTTGACGAATTGGTAAAGCAAGTGGAGGGAAAAGCCACAGGTGAACAGGCAACCCCGCCGGAAACACCGGCTCCCGCTGCCCCTGCCGCACAGGAGACACCAGCTCCTGCTACACCGGCATCCAACGGACTGTCATTTGACGCTCTGGTCAAACAGGCACAGGACGCAGCCGCAGGAAAGGGAGTACCGGAGACGCCAACGGAACCGACCGCAGAACCGGCAAAACCGGCAGGCGTGTTATCCTTTGATGAAATGGTAGCAAAGGCAAAGGCTGCCGCTGGCGGAGAGACACCGGCTCCTGAGGCTCCGGCTTCGGAAGAGGAGGAAGTTCCATTCATGGACGAACCGGTAACAGAAGAGCCTGCCAAAGAAGAGCCTGTCAAAGAAGAGCCAGTGAAAGAAGAGCCTGTCAAAGAAGAGAAGAAGACAAAGACAAAGAAGACGGCAAAAGCGAAAGAGCCAAAAGAGCCGGTTCCGATTCCGGAGGATAAAACAGAAGAGTATCGGGTTCCGTTGAATGAGGGCGCTCCTGCTTCTGTTTCTATGGAAGCTCTGTTTACACCGGAGGAAGTAAAAGCCTTCCGAACCGAAATCAGAACCTTTGTGCGGTCTGAGTTTAAAGCGGCAATGGTCGATGTCGTAAAAGAAATGATAAAGGATTTTACAGCCAATGTATAATCCCGGCCAACAGGCGTTAATCGACGCTCCGATTACCGAAAAGGCAATCGGAGTGGCTGGCGCCGGTACCGGCAAGACGACGACCATTCTTGCACGAACCGAGCGTATTTTAAAGGAATGTCAGACAGGGAATGTCCTGTTAATTACCTTTACGAGAGCCGCAGCCAATGATTTACGGACTCGATTGACACAGAAATTAACGGAAGCCTTACCGGTTGCTGCCATTGGAGATAATCCACAGGCAACGGCGGCTGATTTGCGGCGTGTGAATGTCGGAACCTTTCACAGCGTCATTGCCAATTTCATTCGTCGGCACGCAACGGAAATTGGATTGGATTCTAACTTCTCTATCATAGATGAGAATTCAACCGGAATTATGTTTCGGAATTTGGTAGAATCGAATGAGACCTATAAGGAGGAGCTGCTTCGCTGGGCGGCAGATGAGAGCGATACGAAACTGGCGAAGAAGCATTATAATCTGTTGGCAGACACCGTGTCGGTCTTAATCAATATCTCTCGTCCGGGAGAATTGATGACCGGAGATTTTTCTAAAGAAACGCTATATGAGTTGGAAAAATCAGCCAAACAGATAACTTCGCAAAATAGTCAGACCGTAGCCAATTATTGTTACAAGCTGTTCAAAGAGTCCATGATAGACGGAAAACGCACCAATACCGTGACCTATGACCAGATATTGTTCATTGGATACTTAATGATGCAAAACGACATCTTAAAGGACGAGCGAAGTAATTACATTCACACCATTGTGGATGAATATCAGGATACCAACCGGTTACAGGATGATTTCATTCGCTATTTTGCCGGAGACAATTTAACCATTGTGGGAGATATTGACCAGTCCATTTATGGATTCCGAGGCGGCCGTCCAACTTTGATAACGGAACACGCCAAAGAGGGAACGGTGTATAACTTAAATGAGAATTACCGTTCTTATCAGTCGATTCTGGATTCGGCAAATCAGATTATCAAAGGAAATGAAACCGGACAGGAGATTCGGGCAGACTTACAGGCAACCCGAGGTGACACCGACGGACAGACCATGACCTTAACGGTATCAGATAGGGATATTCTGGAAAGTCGACAGGTGGTTGACTTTATCAAAGAATACCACGATAATAGAGGTGTACCATATAATGAAATGGCCATCTTAATTCGCAGCCGTATGGTACTGCCGATGATAGCGAAGGAGCTGGCAAGTCAGTCTATTCCGGTCAATAATACGACCAAGTATGCGGATTTTATGAAATCCGATGAAATGGTGGATACTTTGAATTATTTAAAGGTATTTGTCAACCCGAAAGACATCTATGCATTTTTGGGTATCTTAGACCGCCCAAAGAAAGGCATTGGTCCGGCAGCGATTACAAAGCTACAGGACTATGCGCAAAAGCATAACATGGGTTTGATAGAATACATTTTATCCGAAGAGACAAAAGAGTTGACGCCATCCTTGCGAAATAAAATTTCGCATTTCGCAAATGTTTACAATGCGGTTGGAAAATATTCCAGACACACCAACATATCCCTGTTAAATCTGGTGAAAGAGCTTCATGATAAGTTTGGATATCGGGAGTGGCTGGACACTTTGAAAGATGCAGACCGGCATCGAGCGAATCTGGTGACACTGGATAATATGATAGAGCAGTTTGACAAGGAGTATCGAAAGGAAAATCCGAATGGAACGCTGTTTGATTTGGCAAGCGCCTTTGTCTTTGATATGACCAGTGTGGCAGTTCAGAATGAGACCAAAGACGGCGTTTGCATTACCACCATTCACAATGCGAAAGGATTGGAGTGGCAGCATATCTTCCTGTTAGGACTGGAAGAAGAAATGTTCCCCGGCACGAAAATGCTGGATAAGGAGGATATGGAAAGTGAACGGCGTTTGCTCTATGTGGCATTAACCCGAGCGAAAGATTCCGTGCATTTATATGCAGCCAGACATCGGGTGACTTATCAGGATTGTGAGTTACACCCCAGCCGGTTCATCGGCGAACTGGGCATTACCGCCCCCACCTATTACATCAAAGAGTAAAGGAAGTGATATCGTGCATCGTTTTTGGGATATAGAGTGTTATGACAATTTATTTTGTGTCGGATTCCTAGACGAGAACGAACATCTGGATATGTTCTATTTATGCGATAAAGGGGACGAAGTGGAGGCTGCCTGCCGAGACAGTGGGTATGATTATACCTGTTATGATTTGGCAGAAAACGGTCATTTACTGGAAGTATTCATGGAAAATCCAATTCCCAGCAACGGGGAGGCAACGGTGTTGTCAACCTTCCTTGGCGTAGACAATGAAAAGGTCGAGCCAAAGAAAGACTGGTATTTTTCCTACAATGGAGCCAACTATGATATCCCGATGATTGATTATGTCATTCATTCGGGCATGACCGCCGGAAAAGTGCGGTTATCGACGGAAACCTTACGACGGCACAGCAATGCGCTGATTACACAGAAGCGAACATTTGCTGGACTGTCGAAATATTTACGATATGGAAATCATGTGGATGTTGCCCTGCTTAATGAGACAAAAATTGAGCGGGGCCGTCCAACAGTCGGTTTAAAGACCTTGGCCGGTATTTTGGGCGGTTCCATCATTGAATCCGAATCCAATAATACCGGGCATTCGGAAAGTATTTATTCGGATATCCTGTACAATATCAATGATGTGGCGGAGTTAAAGCATCGCGTGTTTAAGGGTTTTTTGCACACGAAGTTTAAGACTAAAAAGAACTTACTGGAACGGTATCCGCATTTGCTGGATAACGGTGTGACGGTCAATTCGACCAGCGCCAAGTTTGTGGAGTATATCATTGCTCCGGAAAATCCAATTGAAGACTTACCAGTGGTCAATTATGCTTATCCTGCAAAGCACATTGCCGAGCGGTATGGGATGAAACAAGTGAACATTCTGGAAAATACCAAAGACTGGTATTTGAAGAATGTCTATCTGCCGATTTCCAAAGTCAACCCGAAAGCGGCAAAAGCACATTTGGCGAAGTTTATGTCCATTTGTGGCTATTATGGCTATTATGAGGGAAAGAACTGGAATGAGTCAACAAGACACATTTTCAAGTATCAAACCCCCGGTCACAGTACCAAGGAGCGTCGGATTGCAGATAGAACCTACGGCGTTATTTTGCCATTTATCCGAAAAGACGGCGTAGAATCACCTTCGTATGTTCGATTTTCCGTCGGCGGCATTCACGGGGCGGAAATCAATGCAGCACAGCTTGCACAGGATAGAGAAACTATCAGACGGTTAAAGGAACAGTATGGATATATCTCCAAAATTCCAAAAGGCACGGTGTCCAACGGGTTATTACAGCTTATCATCAAGCAGTCGAGAACCCCTTATGAGGATTATCCCGTGCGTTGTTCCCATGAAATACCGTATTTCTTTGAACACACAAAAGAGGTTGATGAAATTATTGACCCGGAAGAATTTTCTCCCTATATGGTGCAGAAAATGAAACACGAAGACGGTCTTGGGGATTATCAGGAAATGGTCATTGAGCGGTACAAGTACACCAGTACCGGCAAGTCTACCCACCAAGACTTTATTTCCTATTACCCAATGTTAATGATAATGTTGGGAACCTTTTACGACGGAAAAGGCAAAGACCCATATGCAGAAGTCAAAGACCTTCGGGTAACCATTAAGGCAAAGCTAAAGGAGCTGCCATTTGGCAGTACAGAATATAACAATGTCAACGACGAGCAGGAGGGATACAAGCTGATATTAAACTCAGCATCCGGCATCTTGGACGGCAGTCACGATACCAATTTGCGAGCCAACAATAAGGCGATGACCATGCGGATTATCGGACAGCTTTTTACCTTCCGTATCGGCATGGCGCTGGCGTTGGAGGGAGCGGTGATTCCGTCTTCCAATACCGACGGTATCTATGCGTGTGGTATTGACCTTGAGAAAAACCGTGTGATTGTAGACACAGTGCTGAAAGACTTCCACATTGAGATTGAACCGGAAGAACTGTTTTTGGTGTCCAAGGACAGTAATAACCGTATGGAGATAGTAGACGGGAAAGTGGTTTCTGCCAAAGGCGGAACGATTTCCAGTTGGAAAGGGGCGCAAGTAGATACTTCCCTTGCCCATCCGGCTTTGGTTGATAAGATTTTGACCTTATATCTGCCTCGCGCCGATTTGATGAAGCCGGTCAACAAAACGCTCATTCGGGACTGTTTGGAAGAATATCTACAGACGGAAAATCATCGAAAATTTGTGTATATGGCCAGTTGGATATTGCGTTCCACATCCGGTAGTATTTTTGTTGACAGTGCGCATCAGGTACACAAAGGCACCATTCGGGCTTGGCTTTCGGATAATGGAGTATCTTTAACCAGATACAACACCCGGGCAACCCGGTGTGGTACTACTACAGATGAGTATGCGGCACAGTTGTTCCCGGCCAGTGTGTTGGGAAAGCCGGAAGTAGTAGAATATTTGTCCAGCTTAAATGCATTGGAAAATACCTTTCCAAAAGCCGTGACCGTGGAACAGTATCAGGCGTTCAAATCGTCAAAACTGGCGGCAGGGCAGACTTGGAAAGATGTCAATGTATCGGTTCCGGTCATTACGGATACCAAAATTACAAATCTTTCTGATACGGCACGGCTGTTTATTGATAACCGTTGTATTGATGAGATGAAAGATGTAGAAATTGAACAGATTTATGAGCATATCTGTATCCAAGAGTATGTGGATTTGATTGCTACTTTTGCGGATACTTGGCACAATCCATTGGTGCCGTCATAGGAGGAATGTATATGGGAAAAGCGCCAAAACGAGGACAAAACATTGTTATCAAAACCCAATTTAATATCAACGGTTCCAGAGGAGCCAATGTAGGCCATTTCATATCCGATTATGTTGCCAGAGGGGCCGCCACCGACCCCTCACTGGCATATCTTCCGCCTACCGACCGTCCGATAGAACCGGGAGACGGCGTGGCATTTACCTTAAATGCAACTGCCATTTCCAGACAGGAAACGCTTGACCTTGCAGACCGGGTGCAGAGCCTGTTTGAGCAGGGCAATCGAGCCATTGAACAAATGGTCATTTCCTTTTCCCCGGAATATTTAGTGGAAGAGGGCATTGTGCCGGACAATGTGCCGATTTTGCGTCGGGGCGATTACCGGTTTAATTATGATGATGTCCGGATTCGGCACGCAGTTTCGACCGGGGTTTCTGCTATGTTGGAAAACGACGGATACTACAATGGAAAAATGGTAGCGGCGATTCAGTCGGATACCCTGCACCTTCATGTTCATGCCGTGGTGTATGAGGACGGCAACCAGTTTGTGCGAAAGCATGGAAAAGAAGAACGGGGAATGTTAAAGGAAAGCTCCTTAAACCGGCTTTCTCATCACATTGACCGATATTTGGAAACCACAAAGGATTTGAGTGTGATTCCCACACAGCGGTTATTAACGCCAGAGTGGCTGCCAGAGCGTGGCTCTTCCCATACCATTATCTTGCCGCCATCTACGGATGTATATATTGACACTTATTTGAAATTATTGGAAGAACGGGAACGGGAAGAGGCGTTGCGAAAGACGCAAGTCCAACCAGAAATAGAACAAGGAGGTTTGACACTATGATAATCAAACATTTGGATACTGATACACAGACGATTACCGTGGAATTTCAGTATGGAGAAATCCAAAATATTTCTAATGGATTGTATCTGGCAAAGGAAAGTATTGCCAGAGATATAGACGGTGACCTTGCTGATTTGATACTTCCCGAACAGTTAGATGACATTCAGGGAAAGGCCGCGCTGTTATTTGACCTAATCAAGCACGGCATGATACAAAAAGAAACCGTGAATCGGTTACAAAAAGCATGGAATGGAAAGGAGAATTCGTGTGAAAGTTATCTCCAACAATAGAAAGAAAGGGACGGTTCGTATCGAACTGAAAGAAATAGAAGTGCAAAGCCTGTTACATGGAACTATCCCGGCAGAAATGAAACAGAAATTAGCAAAAACAGAAAATCCCAAGCCTGTCGCTTTGGTCGAAGTGGCTGGGATTTTTTCTCAATTTCATAGTTGACAATTTCTATCACCTATGATAGAATTTAACTATCATAAGTTTCCTGTCCCCGAGCCACAGGTTGAAATGCTCTGGTAAGGCATTTTGTAAAATAATGTGACCGAAGAATTGTCAGAAGAATTTAAAGAAAGGAAAAGCTGCTTACGAAACAGCAGTAGGAAGTATGTAGTATGAATAGTTTAGGAAAAGTTTTAAACGGTTTTGAATGGGATTATGAAGGGACTATCCAGATTATGAGAGGTACCGGCTATCAAGGAAAGGGTGTCAGCAGAACATTGTTCCTGTCACCGAAATTGGAGGACATTCCGGAGCAGTTATTTGCTCTTAAGGTATCGCAATCAACCAACCCAGCGAAAGCAGGGAAGTTGACATTCCGGTACTTCTCATTCCGGTTTGACAAGGATGCGAAGTTTGAGAACTTAGCTCCTTCAGAAGTAACAATGGAGACTCCATTGGCCGATGTAAAGAATCTTGTAGTCAGCAAAATGGGCAATATTCCGAACGCAGAGATTTCTATCAATGTGACACTGCACGGGAAGTTTACGAACATCACTTGTGCAGACGGCGTATTTTCTATTTATGATGAAGAGAAGTTTAAGAGTCCCGACCCGACAAAGTCTGGCAATGCTCCTTACTATGTGAAGTCCGATAGCATTATTCGGGTTCATTTAAAGGGTGCAGAGTCTCAGGGCAATGAGTATATTCAGACAACCTTGAGTACCACATCGGTATCAGACGACATTTTCGCAAAGTCTCAGGCAGGTAAGGTTTGGGGAGAAGACGACGGAGATAGCGCAGGCGCTGCTCCAGTCGACAGTACACCCGCAACACCTGTTTGGTAATGTGAAAACCTCAATGTGACAGTTCGACCACGAGGCTAGGTTCGGGAGACTTTCGTATCAAATGTTGCATTTTACGATAACCGTACAGTCTAATGGGCTGTACGGTTTTTTTTTGTACATAAAATAGAAAGGAGATTACTTGCGAGCGTGATAGAAGTATATTGTGATGAATCGGTCTGTATTCAAAGAGACGAAAACCAGAACGACCGATATTATATTCAGGCAAATGTGGAACAGCGTTATATCAAAAACTATGATTTAAAACGGCATTCGACACCCGTGGAAGACGCAAGATTACAAAAGACCTTATATCTGTTGTCTTTAGTTCATCGGTATATGCGTCCGGAGGAATTATATTTTCAGGAAAAAGCCAATATGGTGCGTCTTATGGCCGGATTATCCGATGACTATCTTATTCCCTCTGCCGACTCTGTTATCTGGCGGTCTATGGTACTTCGGAGAGTAGCCTTGGAATTACGGAAAACCTATGGAGACCGAGATGATAAGATAGCGCCTTTGTCCGACGCCATCGAACACATTGTTCGAGTATTTTCTTTGACGCCGTTGGATTTGGTAAAGACCGAGTCCCTTGTGGATACCGAGCAGGTGAAAGCCGCACTCACAAAATGGGAGCTATCCCGTTATGCCAAGCACATTGAGAAAGTGATTTCCTTTAAGAAACAGTCAGGGCGCCGGTATGAGAAACGGACAGGAATGTTGTCCATTATGGTACCAGAATATCTGGTACAATCCGAAGCGTGGCAGGAAATGGTAAACAACGGAGAGGGATTTACCACGCATCCTGTATATGTATATTGCTATCGGGGCATACAGAATGGACGCATGGTTTTTGACTTAAACCGAATGGTACAGGACATTGAACTATTGACGGTACAGATGACATCGAATCAATTTCGTCCAAAGAAGAATTATCCCCATTCATCTCCTTCAACCAACGGATATCCTTTATTTAATTTTAACGATGCGTTGGAGGCTTTGGATACACATATGTCCCAGCTTATATGGCGTCGGAATATGGACGAGACGGTTTCGTTCGCCATTCACAATCGGTGTGAACCGTGGCGACTGTTGCCACATCGGGCTATGGCTGTCTATTTTCTGGTGAAAGTGTCAGACGCCCGGATTCAGAAGCTGCATAAGAAAAACTTAATCACTTTGACACTTTTTCAGGATATTTGTGATTTTGAAGAGCAGGCGGGCTACAATGCCTTGTGGATACGAAATACCGTAGAACGAATGCGGCCCTATGTGCCGTTAGCGATGACGGCGCTCATCAGTGAATGGAACCAAAAGTATGGGAACCACCGGGAGGAATTTCTCTTTGTGTATCCCAATTTTCGGACATCCTTTGACGAGGAGACCGGTATCATTCAACTGGTCAACTATGCAGATTAACAGGAGGGACTTATGGAGACAGCCAATTTTTCATATAAGAAGACACGAGACGGGATTACCATTATGGAATATATCGGTTCATCGTCTGTCGTGTTTATCCCAAACGAATTGGACGGCATTCCGGTAACCCGCATCGGACGGTTTGCCTTTTATGAGTGTGCTTGTACAGAAATTACCGTACCGGAGGGTGTGACGGACATTGGCTGCGGAGCCTTTATGAGCAGCCCATCTTTGACACGGGTTTCGTTGCCAAAGACTTTGCGCACCATACAGGAAGAAGCATTTCACTATTGTGCCGACTTGCAGGAAATAGAAATTCCTGATGCTGTCAATCACATTGGGGATAAGGCGTTTCGCTGTTGTCATTCTCTGCGGAATGTCACTATGCCAAGTCAAATGCAGTTGTTGGGAAAAGAAGTCTTCGCGCAATGTGAAGAACTGGAAGAAATTAACCTTTCCCATGGGCTGTTGGAAGTACCCGACCAGACTTTTGCCTATGATGTATCCTTGCGGCGTGTACAGTTGCCAAGTACGCTTCGTCGCATTGGAGATAAGGCATTTCAGTCCTGTCAGGCATTGCGTCAGATTATCATTCCGACGGCCGTGGCCTTGATTGGCAGGCAGGCGTTTGAGGATTGTTTTCGATTGTGTGATGTCATCATTCCAAACGGTACATCTGTCATGGATGATGCATTTTCAAAAAGATAGGAGGAATGACATGAACACAACAAAATTTGCCTATCAGGAAGTAGAACAAGGGATTGAAATCACCAAATATACAGGCAAGGACCACATTGTTCGGATTCCACAAAGAATAGACGGAATACCTGTTGTGCGGATTGGTCACCATGCTTTTCAAGGGTGTTCTTGCACCAGTGTTATGATACCGGAGGGTGTAACCAGCATTGGGTACGGCGCTTTTATGGAAAGCGATGCCTTGGTACAGGTTTTCCTGCCAAGCACATTAAAGACTATCGGGGCATTGGCATTTGGCTTTTGTTCCGAATTGCGGAGCATAGGAATTCCAAATAGTGTGACAAGTATTGGAAATAAGGCATTTACCTATTGTCGCGCGTTGGAAAAGGTCACTATGCCAAAGAAAATGGAATATATCGGACAGGATATTTTTTCATCCTGTCAAACATTACGGACGATAACTTTACCGGACGGGATTACGGAAGTTCCGGATATGGCATTTGCAGATTGCGAACAGTTGCAGGTCGTGCGTCTGCCAGACACCATTTTGCGGATTGGGTGTTATGCCTTTCGGTTTTGTGAGTCCTTATATCAAATCATACTTCCCGCTGCTGTTATAAGCATTGGCAGTGGGGCATTTTACAACTGTATCAAATTAAATAGTGTGGTTATCCCAAAAGGAGCCACGGTAGCGGACAACGCATTTTCAAGAATAGGAGGAAACAAGAATGAGAGTAGCAACAAACATTCAGTGGGATATAGAGGATGACGATGAAAGCATTGATTTACCGACAGAAATTGTATTGCCGGCTGATATCAGTGATGAGAATGCAGGCGATTATCTTTCTGATAAAGTCGGATTTTGTCACTTTGGTTTCTCGATTGAAAGGAGAGAAGAGTAATGGACGAAATGCGATATCGGGATGACGACATTGTGATTACATGGAGAGAGTCCGGCAGAGTGTATATTGTTTGGCGTCGAGATGCGGAGACAGCGAACCCCGGCATTCGATTGATGGAAGTCGATGAGACAGAAAAGAAAGTCCTTACCTATCTGGCGAACGCATATCGGTATATCGGGCCATTTCATTATGTCCGGATTTCGGAAAAGCTGTTTCAGTCTTATTGTAAGGATACGCCCTTATCGACTTATCAACACAAAAAGACAACGCCATGGAAATCGGTATTACGAAAACGGGTGCGTCTGGAAATGGAACACTTCTATGGAGTAACCTTGCAAGATAATGTTGTCAATCTGCATTTGCCGGAATGTGTGAATTATGTCATAGAACACATGGGCTTTTCCATTACGGATTTGGAGAGGAAAAAGCCTTTGGTCAACAACGAAGAGGCCGCGAATGTTATCAAAGAGTGGGGCATTCGCCGATATGGAACGCGGATTATGGATAATCTTCATTTGCTTACCAATTCCAATGCGTCCTATCGAAAACGGGACGGGGCATATTTGATACCGGTTCCGGATTGGATGGAATACACGGATTGGAGGGGCATCTTAAAAGACACTTCGGAAGATATCACAAAAGACCCGTTGTTTGCCACCTTTGACGGATTTGTCGGGACTGCCAACCATCGGAAAATGAAGTTTGATTTTTCCAAACTGTATCACAATCCAGAGTTACGAAATCTTGTTATGAAATGGAATGGATTTCGAGAACATGAATTTGATACCTATCCGATAAGAGTCTATGAGCCGCAGGCACAGCAAGACGATGATATTTTTGGCAGCCGTACGGCTTTGGATAACCTCGGTGGCCGTTCTGCTACCATATGTACGATGTCACAGGAAGAGTTTTTCCATTTACTTCCGTTAAATCCATTGGGACTTTGGAATCGGTGTTATCCGCCAACGGAAGAGTTAATTTACAACCCGGATACCGGGTTATGGGCCCATCCGAACAAAGCAGCCGCCTTTCGGTTTGCACATGGGTATGTGTATCACTATAAAGGCATCAGCAGGATGGCAACAATATTAACCTTTTTGATTCGGGTTTGTCAGGATAAATTTGAAATCACGCCGGAAGAAACTATCTTGCGGGTGAGTTTCTTTGAACGGTTTTATTCTGATTTTTTTGTGGAAAGTGAAGAAGCATTACGATTTGCACAAAAGACCGTGGATGCAATGGTAGCCAATGCGCCGAGAAGAGCCCAGCAAACGGTTATCAATTTAGAGAATAACCTCGAAGTGGCGGAATGGAATTTCTTTGAGTATCCAATGGAAACCAAATGGGAAAACGCCTTACATTTGGAACCAAGTCAACGAATTTCCTTAAAGCAGGCGATGAACCTTTTAAAACAGTATGCCATAGAGGCGTTTTTATTGTTAGCAACACAACAAAACTTTGACTGGCAGCAAGAACGACTCATTCCGGTTCGGAATCAATTTGAGGTGTCGGTGGATTCTAATACCGGAGAATTTGTTATCCGAAATTTTTGATGAAAGAAAGGAGGGGACGATATGGCTCGATTAGACATTCCTTGTTATTATGATGATGAGGTCGAAATCTTTTATCCACAGGGCCGTTTGAATGGTGTCCTTTGCATTGAAACGAGAGAAAATAAAGAACCCTTTTCACGGAATATTCAGATAAACAATTCACAGGAGGCCACAGTCTTCTCTTATCTGGCAAATATTCATCGGTATGGCAAGTATTATTACCTGCCATTACACCAGTTTTATTCTTTATGTGATGCATTACCAGTATCCCATTCGGCAAATTGGAAAGTGTGGAAATCCTTTTTGAAAACCCGGGTATGGCTGGAGTTGAACCATTTTTATCCGGAAGTATTCTGGCCTCGAAAATGGGGAAAGGTAACACGCGATGTAGTAAAAGTAGTGATTGACGCACTGGGACTTACCGTAGCCAATTTGGAGCAACGAACGCCATTGGTACAGAATGCGGAGGCGGAACGGGCGTTGAAAGAGTGGGCCGTTTCCCGATACATCGGACGGATGTATGAAAACTTCCACTTGCGAAAACGGTCGAATACATCGTATCGAAAGAAAGACGGAATGTATTTGATTTCCGTTCCCAGCTATTTTACCGATATTGAGTGGCAAACTTTGGTGAAACATTCGGAAACGGATTTTACAAAAGCGTATTTGTTTACTGCATTTGACGGGTTTGAAACGACCAGCGCCAGCCTAAAAATGCGAATTGACATGAAACGCTTGTATCCAAATAAAGAGATGCGAGACGAAATTATGGAAACCAACGGGTATCAGGTCGATTCTTTTTGGGAGGAAGACGGCGTGTATCAGTTTTACTTTGAAAAGGACCAATTTTTTCGTATTTGTCCTATTAATGCCCTTGGTCTTTGGAATCAGTGTCAAAATGCAGAACCTTATACGGAAGAGATAGGAACATCCGGTCATCCGTTATCCAATGCGGTAGCGGCATATCGGTTTGATAATGGATATATTCGATTATATCAAAAGGTATCCAAACAAGCGGCAGCCGTATTATTTTTAATCGGCGTGAGTAAAGATGAATTTGAAATTACGCCGGAACGAACGAGACTGCGCATCAGCTTTTTTGAACGGTTTCATTCTGATTTCTTTATTGCAGAGGAAGAACTGGTAAAACAGGCTGTAGCTTTCTTAGAGGGAATTCCGGACACAGAGGGCCCGAATACTCATCTTTGGCTAACAGAAAATAAGGAATTTACTTATTATCAAATGGCGCCAAGTGATGCCGATTGGGCGAAGCCACTATTACGGGATTTGCGCAAACAGATTTCACTGGGGCAGGCTATGGAACGGTTAGCCGACGGAGCTATCACGGCATTTCGTGTGGCCGCCGTATGGCAGTCACTTTCGATATATGAAGAGGGAAAGCCCTTTGTTCCGATACACAACCACTTCGAGGTCATTACCGACCCGGAAACAGGTTATTTTGTCATTGATAATTTTGATTAGAGAAAGGAGAACGACTATGAGAGTAGAGGATATTCCCTGTTATTGTGATGATAGGATTGTAATGTATTATCCGCAAGGGAATGTAGAGGGCCCAATTTTGATAGAACCTCGAGATGAGAATATGGAACCGCCAACCACTTTGTTTGTTCGGGATGAAGATGAGTCCGTGGTCTTTTCTTATTTATCAAGGGTATTTCGATATCTCCATCGTGGTGTCGAATGTATCACACCTCAGCAGCGGAAAGCACTTTGTAAGGATTTACCCCTATATCAATATGTGAAGAAAAAGTCTAGTCCGTGGCGTAATTATTTAAACTTAAGGGTACGAAATGAATTGTATCATTTCTATCATGAGCGGTATGAGGATAGTTTGGTGAAAATGCATCAATTTTTGACTGCACAATTTGTGATAGACAAGTTGGGACTTCGCATCGTTGATTTGGTGGAGGACCAACCCTTGGTGGGGAATTTAAACGGTGCAGTGGCCCTTCGGGAATGGGGCGTTTGCAGATATGCGAAATGCATTAAAGAAGCACTGCATTTACGGAAGCGTTCGTACACTTCCTATCGGAAAACCGACGGAATGTATCTGGTCAAAGTGCCGGATTATTTTACAGAAATGGATTGGCGGACTATTATTGCGGATACGCCATATGATTTTACCAAAGAATTACTCTTTTCCACATTTGACGGATTTGAGGGGACCGGATTTTATCGAAAGATGCGATTTGATATCCGAAAGTTATATCAAAATCCAATGGTGCGGGACGGCATTATGGATACCGGCGCTTATCAAATATCCGGCTATTGGACGGAACAGTTCTTGTGCATATCCCATTATACAAAAAATCAGCTATTTCGGCTGTTGCCTATCAATCTGTTGGGCTTGTGGAATCGCTGTCATTTAGGGTTTCAAGATATAGATAATCCGGCGTATCGGTTTGATTATGGATATGTACGAATTTGTGAGGGCGTTTCCGACTTTGCCATGACATTGCTGTTTCTCATCGAGGTTTGTAATGACCAGTTTGAAATTACCCCGGAACAGACAACGCTTCGAGTGACCTTCTTTGAACGGTTTTATCGGGATTTACAGGTAAATGATGAAAATTTATGGCAGTATGCCATCAGTGAACTGGCCAAACTTCCGAATGAAAGTACAACAGAACGGTATCTGAATTTGGAGAACAATCAATTTCAGTCTCATCGGTCTTATCCTACAATTGCCAAAGATTGGGAGACTGCAATTAGTCAAAATCCAAAGAATACCCTGTCGATTGCATCGGCTATGAATCAGCTTCAGGCAGAGGCCGCTTCTGCCTTTATTGTTAAGGCAGCGCACCAATCCTTTGGAATTGACGGAGAAAACCCCCGATATTGGGCTACGGAAGCTCCGATTACAGACTTTGTTCCGATACATGAAAATTTTTCCGTGAAAATAGACACTGCGACCGGACAATTTGTGATAGAAAATTTTGACTGAAAGGAGTATGATAAAGATGTTACAAAAATTACAAATGCTGCATGATGTTATCAAATCCAATCCATATCGGGAGGACGCCTTTGCATATGATTCATTTAAAGAGGGCTACTTTCGCACCCTGCAAATGTTGTCCGACTGTTTTTTCGAGTGGTGTAAATCCCATCGGTTAAGTTCCAACCCGATTGGACGGATTTCTCCAAATTTTTTCCATGATTTAAACCATTGTATCAGCGTATGCAGACACGCTCAATATGGAACGGCGCGGTACAATCATGCGGAGACAATGATAGAGATATCTCTGTCACTGATTCATACTTATTTGGACACCGGCAAAGTGGAAAAATATCCGACCAAGATTGGAGATGACATTGTTTGGAATATATGGCAGCAGGAAGAAAACGCATATCGAAGGGAGCAGAACAATGGAGCCAAACAAAGTTAAGAAAGAGCTATTGAATGTACTGGAAGATTATCTGGAAGAATATCGGGTGACTTTGCCCGGACAGGTAGGGACATTGGTGTTATCCAAAGACCGGTATGCCATCGTGGCTAACGCCATTCCCTTGTCCTTATCGGGACATGGTAAATTGTCCAAAGAGAATGCGGAAGAGCTGGTGGACAATTGTCTGAAAGAGGTGGCTAAACAGTTAGCCGATATCTCTGATACTTTTCATCGGGAACGCATCACACAGATTTATTGGCGGAGCGAACTTATGCTTCGCACCCGTTTACACGATACCCTGAAACGACTGCATTTAGAGTAGAAAGGAGAAAATGTTATGGCAATGAACAAAAACCCAGTACGGCAAAAAGCCCTACAGAAACTGTTGAAAGCCTCAACCTGCCCACCGCAGGATATGGCGGTGACCAACCATTGGCTTTCGGATAGGAAAAAGGAAACCGGAACCGGCGTCAAGCTATGCTGGGACAAGCGAGGATACTTAATCGGGATGTGTCTTCGGGGCGTCGCATTACCCTCTGTCGTTTCATTGCGGGAATTTCCCGAATTGCGTTACCTGATATTAGAGGACAACGGCGGAATGGTAAAACTGGATATCACCAAGAATACCAATCTGGAAACACTGGTGATAAAAAGTCCTCTGTTGACCGAATTAGATGTCTCACAAAATCCGGCCTTATCCGAATTAGAGGTCTGTCACACACATCTCTTTTCGTTAAGCCTTTGTGACAACAGTGCGCTTACCACACTTGTGTTATACGATACCATGCTAAATGCATTGGATGTATCCGGGCAGCCCAACCTTACCCGGTTAATGACAGACATCTCACCGCTGATGATGGTAGCCTTATCGCCATCGTTGAGGGAGGTTTCTCTTGCCGGAACCCTGATAGCCCGATTGATAGTGCCGGAGGGTTCTCATCTGGATTATTTGGATATTTCTGGAACAAAAACCTTGCAGGCGTTGCAGTTAGATAAAGCCGCAAATATTACCCGGTTACGATTACGACATACCGGCGTACAAAATCTTGCCTTACGGGGATTGCCCTTACAGGAATTGGATTGTTCCTATTCTCCGGTATCCTATTTGGATATCACGGATTGTAAGAAGTTAATGCTATTAGATGTTACGAATACCAAGCTGAAGAAACTGGCATTTTCCGGCGTGGAACAGTTGCGGATATTCTATGCGGAGGGAGCCCCGCTTTCCGGCTGCACCCTGCCAGATTCCGTGACCGTGGTGCGGCCATTATGAGGCGGTGGAGTGCGGAGGATACCGCATATTTAAAAGAGGCATTGCAGCAGGGAAAAACGATGCCGGATTTGGTAGACCATCTGGGACGGACGGATTCAGCGATTCGGAAACGGATTTCGGATTTGGGTTTAGTTTTAAACCATGTAATTCCCGAATGGACGCCATGGGAGGAAGAACGCTTAAAAGCCTTAGTTGGTTTTGGGCTTTCCATCGGAGACCTTGCGAATACCTTTCGTCGGACCAAAACGGCTATCAATCAAAAATGCAGCACATTACAGGTAACGATTTTGCGAAAGGGCCGACGGTGGACCGAAGAAGAGACGGCCTATTTCAAACAGCGGGTAAAAGCGGGAGACGACCTTGCCACCTTAATGCGTACTTTTCAACGGACAGAAAATGCAGTGGTGATAAAGTGTCAGCGGCTGGGAATGCAGATTCAGCGGGAAAAGCGGCTCTGGCTTCCGGAAGAACGGGAAGCATTCCAAGAGGATTGGAAAGGCGGTATCATTTCCGTTCCGTATATGGCGACGAAATATCATCGTTCGCAGGGCGCTTTGCGACGCTATGCCGTGACCTTACATCTGGGGCCGCGTCCGTATAACGATGCCTTTTTATCGGTTCCGGATATTGTATTAGAATTACAGGTCGCAAAGGATACGGTATACGGCTGGCTGAAACGGGGACTTCCCTATCAGAAAGGCCATTCCGGAAAGGTATTATACTTAATTGACCAATATGATTTGTTATCCTTTTTGGAGACACATCAGAAAGAATTTAACGCCAGTAAGTTAAGTCCATGGCTGTTTGAAACGGAACCCGACTGGCTGATACAAAAACGGCAAAAAGACGCTCTCTTTTTCCCAGACCGAAACAAACGGGAATACACCAATGAGGAGGATAAGCAGATTATGCTCTGGTTTCAAAAAGGAGAATCCGACGCGGAAATTGCCAAACGAATGCGAAGAACGGAGATAGCGATTGCAAATCGGCTAGAGGAGCTATCGTTATCCCGCAAATTATACAATCCTTATGAAATTGAAATTTTACAGAAGAACAGCGCCACTTTGACCATCTATGAACTTGCCAAGCTGCTGCCGCTTCGGACGCCGCTTGGTATCAAGCGGAAGTTGTATGAATTGGGATTGCCCTGTAAACAGGGGAAAGGAGACCATCATGTTTGATTGGATATTGGCATATTTGATTGTCGGCGCCGTGGCCGGCACGGTGTTGGAATTACCGCTTATCTGCACGACTTTGACACTACATTTGACGCCAACCACAACGCCTGATTACATCTTTTTACAGCAGTACAGTCTGTATGAAATGTTGCATAAAAAGACAGCACTTCCTATGCTGATTTTCATGGAGTGCATTTTAACCTTGTTAGTGTTACCCGCGAATGGAGTGAATTTTGTGACCTTATTATTGATTCGATTGGGCTATTTTCTAAAGCAGAAATGGAACGCTCATAAACAGAAAGGAGAAAGGGACGAAAATTATGGAAGGAAAGAAAATCAATAAAGTTACGGTTAGGTGGCAGGATGGTTATATGGAAGTTTTTGATGCCACTGAGGTTCGATTTGGGTCTGATTTGCTTTGGTTACGATTAGAAGACGGAAATAACAGGCATATACCGCTTAGAGGCGTGCGTTGGTTTGGAATGTCTATCGAAAGTCATCAAATAAACGGATTTTAGAGTGTGGAAAGTTATAGAGAGGAGACAGATAGAAATGATTACACTGGCTGAAATAAATTCTACTTTTATAGATGACTGTTACAGAAGATTTCACGAGGTATATCCGGAGTTTCACCCTAAATTTTTAGGCGGAAGTAAAGACAAATCCTTTGTTGTGGCAGAATGTACCTTCCCGGACGGAATCTATTATTTTCGTCTTACTGACCATTCAGTTTCTCATGCTTACAACACCAAGGAACAGGCATTTGATGTGTAGGAAAGGGGAGAATATCAATGGAACGAGTGGTTGAAGTAAATGGAAAACAGTTGGAAAGCTATACTTCTGGGTTTGGTGTCGGAAGTGTGTTACACATTTCGGTGGACAAAGAGACTGGAGAAAAGACCTTGCGCGTCAATGGCATATTGGAAGAATCCATTGACAGGTATGCCTACCTTCGGGTGCGTGGTCATGTTGGATACATTGATGGTGTGAAAACCACTATGGTCTTTGGCACAATTGGACAGATTCAGTGTACGAACCTTTACTTGGACGGTTTGGCTGGAAGTCATTTTACTGTTAAACGGACGATTCCGGCAGAGTTTGACATCGTATATGGAAAGCCCTATGATTTTGCATATGCCTATCGAAACGGATTGCCACCGACTAGTCCTATCATTCATCGGTCGCCGAAAGCCTTAGAAATAGAGGGCGATTGGAGCGCCATTCTTTGTGACGGGGACATGGATATTTGTTATTTGGTCGTCGAAGGCAATGTCGACACGATTAAAGGTCAAAAGAATGAAGTGTACTGTCAAGGTGATGTGCTTCGAGGCAAAGCACAAAAAGTCTTTTGGGAACCAAGGACGGAAATGCAGTTAGAACGAAAACGCACGAAACAGATTGATTATGCCAAGTTATATCGAAATTTCGTAGCGACTGGAAAAAAGGAGGATAGTTTTATTTTATGAAAAAGATTTTGATTTTGGTTGATATGCAAAAGGGATTTTTACCGACCGGGGAACCAAGGGTAAAAGATTTGATTGCCCGCACGAAACAGCTTATCGGTTTGGATGCCGGCATTTTTGATTGCGTCATTGCCACGCAGTATGTCGGCCCCAACAAGATGATACAGCGGGCATTTTCTTGGGATTTGTATCCGGGCGAAGAGGGCGCCGAGTTTTGTGACGAGTTGGAGATTCCAAAGCTGGCGGATTACCAAGTGCGAAAATGCAATTATTCTTGCGTGTCGCCGAGCTTTTTACAGCATTTATTTACCATAAATAATGGAAAAATGCCGGAGGCTGTCTTTGTGTGCGGCGTCGATACGGAAACTTGTGTCTTAAAAACCGCAGCCGATTTGTTTGAGTGTGGCATCCAGCCGATTGTGTTGATTGATTACTGCTGGTCCACCGGTGGTATTGAGGCTCACTTATCCGGACAAACCTGCTTAAGTCAGCTTATCGGAGACCCCTTTATTTGGGAGGGGCCTCTTCATCAAAAGGGGCTCAAAAAGAAAGTGAAAGCCCTGCTCACCGAATCATAGGAAAGAATAGGAAAGAGTTCGATTACTTTTTGTAATCGAACGATTTTCCTTGCATTTTTTACCAGACTTCGATATAATGGGTATGTGAGGAGTAAAAAAACAGATGAGAACCATTAAACGATTACGAAAAGAATCCGGATTGTCCCGAAAGGCGTTTGCGGCAAAAATCTATGCCACGCCGGAGGAATTAAAGGATTGGGAGCGGGGCCGTCGAAACACCCCGGAATGGTGCCTTTACATGGCAACGGAATATGTCAAAGGCGTCAAAGCGAAAAAGAAAACAAAGTGAGGAGTACATATACATGATAGAACAGACAACTTTACACGGACGGTTATATGTCTCCAAGATAGGAGAAACTTCGATTTCGTCCCGACCGATTGCACCAAAATTCGTGCAGTTTGGGCCGGTGCGGCACATTCATCTCTTTGTGTTGTCGGATACAGAGGCTTGGATAGAAGACATTCGGACGCATCACTGGTATCATTATCAGGGACGCCCACTTTGCTTACAGCCAGAAACGGAACCGCCAACACTTTCGATGCCGTCGATAACCTATTATTATGGACAGGCCATATACGAGCAGACCAAGCATTTATATTTTGTCCGGAACCTTCCGATTGTGACGGGAACCGAAATACCGGATACGCAGACCTTAGAGCTGCCGATTACGCTGCAAAAGTTTGATTATAATCAGACATTTACTTATCCGGAAGAGCTGCGGTTTATTTTGTCCGGATTTCCCGCCAGTTATGTCGACCGTTACAAACGGCCGATTCGTCGACTGGAGGGGCGTACTTATCCAACGGCAATAGAGAAAGTGACAACGACAATGAAAGACCTGCCGCCCACCACTTATCCGATTGTGGTGAATTTACGAAATACGCCGTATGCCGTAGCAGATTTGGAACCGCACCATACGGAACAAGACCTTCAGTTTTATGAGGGATTACCGGGATATTATGAGGAGGAGACGCCAAGGGGCGGACGGCATAAGCTGTTGTCTTTGACCCATCCGACTTATAAGTTTCGATATTCTGAGGGCTTGGAAATCATCAATGAGTCGATGGTGACCTTTTATGGCATCAATCCAAAGTGGATTTCCAATGCCCCCGAACCAATAGATTTACGAGGCTTGACACCGATAGGCGGAACCGAAAGCCATTCGTACACGAAGCAAGCCACCCTGCATCAGCCGAATGTGACCGATGCAGTCGAGCAGTTAGAACAAAAAGCAAAAGAAACTTTTTCCGGCGGAAAAGATTTGGCCGCCCGTTTGCTGCAAAGCGACCCCGACCGTTCTCACGGTGAGTTTGTAGCATTGCAAACGGTTTATCAAAAGGACATTGCTCCCTATGCGTCGCAATTTCCCGACAGCGACCTTCCGTGGATAGTAACCGCTTACGCAGACATTCCCTATCGGGAAAAACACGATACGCTAAGAGCCGGATTACCTTATCTGGTGTATCTGGCAAATATTATTATCAATCGAAAACGCAAAAAGGAGGTAGGCGAGCAATGGCAGAGCCCTTGAAAATGTGTCTGATACAGACACGGGAACTGGACATACGAGATGTCATGTTTGCCGTGCGAAGTCGACAATCGTCTTACACGGCATTAGATTTATTCCGAAAGGCAAATCTGGTATACTTTTTAAAACCGGAGTGGGAATGGCCCTTGGTACAGTTCTTGGTGCGTTCGCACCCAACCAATAGTAAAGATTTTGAACACTTTTTAGTATCCCCGCCCCCTATGGTCACGCCCAGTGATATTGTACGAGAATTAAAGGAACGCAGTCGAATGATACCAACCTTGTTCGTTGTCCGATTTTTGGCTGGAGAACCCTTTGAAATCGAACAGGTACGGGATTATTATCATTTGATATCCTTGGTGTTTGACGCCAAGGAAGATAACTTGGTAGACGGCGACGCCGGATGCCGGTTTTAAGGGGGTGTACAAATAAATGGTGACCCCACATATTAAGAAAATGAGAAAGCTCCTCAGTGAAAGCGTACATACGCAACTGCAAAAGTATCTCACCGCCTTGGAACAAATAGATGAGAACGACCCGGTTGCGTTAAAAGAGGAGGAAAAGGTACAGGAACGAATTCGTCGGGTGCTGGAACGCATCTTTACCTTCGAGCAGATATATGAATTTCACATGGAACATCTGCTGGAACTGGCCGATGTGATTCTGGGACTGTATCCGGAACGGGACCAATTGGAGGAATATACCTATTGTATTTTTCCTTACCTACAAAGTCGATTGAAAAGCTATGAGATGAAACGAAACGCCTATCTGGACAAGTTAAGCCGTGCCAAACGCACCATGGACACCGAAAGTGTGGAATATTTGGATTTAGCTTATCGGACTTGGGTATATACTGACGGCTACGAATGTCAGCAGGCAAAGATGTATCGGCTGTTACAGCAGACTTTACAGGATTTGGTCGCTTATAAAAGGAGTAATAAATGAAAAAGGAGAAAGTATTTGGCGTTATCTGTATTCTTCTTGCCTTGGGACTTGCCCTATTTGGGCGTCCGTCCCAACGCATTTATGTCAACGCTTTGACCGAGGGTGTCGACGCCTTACGAAAACAGCAAGCATCCATGGACGAAGTGTTATCCGATGAAATTCAGATACGGCCAGACAAAACAGACAAGATTCAAGAGGGGAAGACCTATGAAGTGACAGTTTCTTATCAAATTGTCAGCCAAAAGGGAACCGATTTATTTACAACACGAAAAAAGACTGGTGCACCTGCCTATATTGGGTGTTCTCCCTTGGTGACACATCAGACCTTTCAAGCAGAATCCTCACACATTGTAGTGGATTTGGCGCTGGCTTTGACGCCGGAGGAAATTGTGGATGAAGACGGCAAGCCGTTTTCACCGCAGACGCAAAAATTGCGTCCCATTGTTACGGTAGAACCCATTTCGTAATTGTTCTTCGCCAAAGGATACCCTTTGGCGAATTCTTTGGGGAGACCCCAAACCCCTTTTCAATTACGAAATTTTTTCTTTCTTACGAAAGAATTTGAAAGGAGAGACTATCATGTATGTAAACCCGATACCATATATTGACCAAGCAAAGAAATTTGAATTTCGATTTGCCATTTCCTTCGACGAGCTGTTGGATGTGGAAGAGGCGAAAGACATTGCAGCAGAATATTTGTTGGGACTGTCAAAAGAACAGTTAAAGAAAGGCTTAGCCTGCAAAACTTTTCCGGTGTATCCGGAGAGCAAGTTCAGTGACGATGATTTGGAGATTTGGGGTAATAAAAAAGAATATGACAAAAAGAAACAGGATGAAGAGGATGAGGAGGACTAGGAAATGGAGGACATATGGAAGAGAAGAAAGAATTGATGCGTCAACTGGCGGCAAAAATTCGAGAAGCTAATGACGCCTATTATAATCAAGACAAAGAGCTGCTATCCAACCATGAATGGGATGCGCTCTACGACCAGTTGCAGCAATTAGAGGCGGAAACGGGAATCGTATTACCGGATTCTCCAACACAGACCGTCGGTTCTCCGATATCGGACTCGCTGCTTACCAAGGTCCATCACAAAGAACCGGTGTTATCACTGGATAAAACGAAACAGGTATCCGTGTTGGAAACCTTTTTGGGTGACCAAGAGGGCGTCTTATCATGGAAATTAGACGGATTAACCGTCGTGCTTACCTATGAAAACGGACGGCTTGCCAAAGCCGTGACCAGAGGCAATGGACTGATTGGAGAGGATATTACTGACCATGCCCGCTATATCAAAGACATTCCGATGCGGATTCCGCTTTCGGACGAAGTCACCATCCGGGGAGAGGCGTTAATTTTCTATGAAGATTTTGAACAAATCAACGCATCGTTACCGGCTGGAGAAGAACCGTATAAGAATCCGAGGAATTTGTGCGCCGGTTCCTTGCGGCAGAAAAATTCGGAAGAGGTAGCCAAACGGCAGGTTCGGTTCCGCGCCTTTTCCATGGTGAGTATGCCCAACCGGTATTGGACGATTGAAACCGAATTTCTGGCGATGTCCAACTGGGGCTTTTCCGTGGTTCCGCACACACTGGTGACAAAGAATACCTTGGCAGATACGATTAAAGAATATGAGCGTAACATTGCTGCCATGCCGTTCCCATCGGATGGATTGGTATTAAAATTAAATGATGTAGCCTACGGATTGTCATTGGGAACGACGGCAAAGTATCCGAAGAATGCATTGGCGTTTAAATGGGCGGACGATTGCAAAAAGACCACGCTGGAATGGATAGAATGGTCTACCGGCCGTACCGGTTATGTGACGCCGGTTGCTGTCTTTTCGCCGGTCGAACTGGAGGGAACGACCGTGACCAGAGCCAGTGTGCATAATGTAGAAATTTTAAAACAGTTGCATTTAGTACCGGGAGATACCATATCGGTTTACAAAGCGAATATGATTATTCCTCAGATTGCAAAAAATCATTCACCGAAAAGTGAAAAGCCGGTGATTCCCACACACTGTCCGGTTTGTCATATGCGGTTAATGGAAAAGCAGAATAATCTCTGGTGTAAAAATACGGATTGTCCGGCACGGAAAGCCGGTGCGTTTGCGCACGCCGTTAAACGGGACGCCTTTGACATCGAAGGATTAGGTGACCAGACCATTTCTGATTTTATTCAGGCCGGTTTATTGAAAGAGCTTGGCGATTTGTTCCGTCTGGGACAGCACAAAGAAGAAATTTTGGCTCTGGACGGATATGGAGAAATCACTTATCAGAATTTAGTCAAAAGCATTGAAAAGGCGCGGCATATGACACTGGACCGCTTGTTATATGCCCTTGGGATTGAGACCATTGGACGAACAGCCAGCAAAGCCATTTGTGCTCATTTCCAGTATGATGTTACCCGCACGGTGTATACGGTGACTGAACAAGAGCTGCTTCGGATTCCGGATGTCGGACCAATTATGGCAAAAGCCTATTGCAACTGGTTTGCCAATTATGGCAATCAGGAAATCTGGGAGGATTTACAAAGCGAGGTACAGTTGGAAATGCCAAGCCGTCCGACCGTTTCTCAGAGCTTACGGGGAATTACCATCGTTGTCACCGGCGGATTAAATCATTTTGCTACCAGAGATGCGTTTAAGCTCTATATCGAAAGTCTGGGTGGGAAATTGACCGGTTCGGTATCCAAGAAAACGAACTTTTTGATAACCAATGATGCTCTTTCCACAACAACAAAGAGTCAGAAAGCACGGGAACTCAACATTCCGGTACTTACGGAAGACCAGTTCTTAGCACAATTTCAGTTGAAAGGGGAAATGTGAAATGAATGATAACTTTTCGTGCCGTCATAATGCGGGCGGATATTGTAACTATTGGAAGCGGTCTTGTGTGACTGTAGCCCATTGTTGGAAAAACGACCTGCCATGCCCACTTTGCAAGGCAGCGTCCCCGCTACATCGAACCGAATGTGAAAATTGCATTCATATGGAAAGAAAAAGGGAGGCATATGTAGAATGATAAGAAAGGAGTGGCGCCCATGGAGGTAGGAAAACGAACGAAAAAAGAATTTGAGGCATGGTTAGATTATTTTCATCGCAATCAATATGGTGGAGACAGAGATATTATCTATTTGGAGGGCGACAAGATTCAGACCTTTGTCGTTGATGTCATTTCCAAGTTGTCACCCACCGCTAAGAAACATATCTTACAGTTGGAAAAGTGCAAGCAAAAAGAAATACAGGATGTATTAACATCGTTATTGGAGCAGATAAAGGCTGTTTATTTTCATAAACTGCCAACTTCGATTGCTTATGCATTTTGTCATTACTGCTGCCGAAAATGGTATCATGCAGGGTTGCTTGGCAACTATCCGGTTTCTTTGACAGTATATGAAACCTATTTATTACAACAGTATAATCAATATCTTACCCGGATAAATGATATATTAGAACAAGATGCATCCGATGAAGAATCGTCTGACCCGGAATTTGAGGATTTGGTGAAAGAGACCACAGAACGGTTATTGTCTGCTGGTCTTTGGTCTTGTACAATTCAGACTGTTTCTTGTGTTGCAGACATTTCCTTTGATTGGTTGTATTGTATTGTGCAGGATTATGTTCTTCGTTCAGAAGTTTATCAGACCTTGTTAAACAAACACAATGAGGTTTTATACCAAGTGAAAGAAACTTTATTCTATCCACTTTGCGTATATCCGTTTTCTTTCTACAATCAAACCATAGCTCCGATAGAAGAAAAACTCAGGGCATTTTTAACTTCCGTCAAAGAGGGAGACCGTTCCAATGAATATTTGGAATATGATAAAGAATGTAATGATATGGAGAGTGAATTAAGGCTGTTACAGGCAGATGTACAATATTTATTGGCCACCCCGACGAAAGCAGAGACACAATCTTATAATATGGTCGAATGTCCAAATGTGACGCCGGAGGTGGTGGCTATTTTTGCAGACAGCGCAAATACTGACCCGATTGTAGCACGGTGGAAAGCCTTGCATGAGCTGGAGACACAAACGCAGAGCCATATGCTTCGGAAAGAACGAAAGAAAGTCTTAAAAACCTGCAATGTCATATTTAATCAATCTATGAAAGATTTGGATTATTGTATTGACACATTCCGAAAAGGAGGAAAAGAAGATGAGTGAGAAAGTCATTTCCATCACAAAAGAGGAACGATATCGAGCTTTTCGGAAGCAGTTACAATTAACGGATTACGGGCCAAATACCGAAATTCCGATGTTAGAGCTGGAACAAATCAGCAGCTTGACGGATATTATGCTAAACACCTTCGACTTCATGGAAGAACTCTGGGGGCCAAAAAGAAGAGAATTGCACACGGTTTTATCCTTTGCGATTGAACAGGCGGCCAGAGTCTATCAGGGAGAATTGCCAAAGCCGGAGGCCTATGCGTTTGCCCGGTTTTGTCTGGTACTTTGGGGCTATCAGGGCTTACTGTCCAATCATTTGTTTCAACCCAGTATTTATATGGAGGTTATCGTCGAGCGATACAATGCGTTTTTGGAACAGGTCTTTCATGTATCCGGTCCTGCATGGCTGCCGGATGAACAGACGCCTGTCATTACCACGATATTAGACGCCTATCCGGATGTGATTCATATGATGTTATCCCAAGTTCCGGCGAATTCCGTTTCTTTGGCAAGGCGCTCCGGTGGATTTCGCTACATTGCGTTCCCGTTTTCGGATTATTATTACGAAACCCGGGAGGCTGCAAAGCTGAAGCAGTGTAGAGAGTCCATCTATCAGGGCGCCGCACAGGCCGTGAAAGGCTATTTTCCCATGCAGCCCCAAAACATCTTAAATTTGGTGCATATCATAGAAAATACCTTATCCCCATGGATAGCCCGCGCCTTAGATGAAAAACAGATTTTAGATGTCTATGCCACTTATCGGCGGGAATGTAAGACCTTTTTAGCGTTACTTACCCAGATAAAACTGGACATCAACTATCTGTTGATACCGCTGGAGGATTGCAAAGAGGAGCAACTTCCGTTATCCGACCGGTTGGCCGCTTATATGGAAGAAGTCCTGCATCCGCAGACAATGCCAGAGCGGGAAGAAATGCTGCGGCGGTTAGAATCCTATCAGACCGATACGGATAGAACCGAATCCATTACAAAAGAACGAGCCCGGGTATGGGAAATTTCTTTGTCTGTATTGGACAATTTGATACACGATTTGATGACGGTCAATCATTCACTGTAAAAGAAAAAACCGGGGGCTGGCGTGACCCAGCCCCCATGGAAAGGAGAACAGAAAAGGTGAGCATATCAAATAATACACTCAACAATTTCATTTTACGAGGAAATCTCTACTTTGTCAACATCGTTGACGGTGGAGGAAGTAAGCAGGACGGTCTTCGTCCTTGTCTTATCGTAAGCAACAATGCCAATAACCGGCATTCCACGGTGTTAGAGGTAGTATATATCACTTCTAAGATGACCAAAGTGAAGCTGCCAACCCATGTGCCGATTTCCGGTCACGGATTGACCAAACCAAGTTTGGTATTGTGCGAACAGATTTCTACAGTAAACCGGTATCAGCTTTGCCGGTATCTTGGACATTTAACAGAAGAAGAAATGGAACCGATTGATGCCGCTTTGGGCGTGTCGATTGACTTACATAACATGGAAACTCGTTATCATGCGTTAAAGACCGAATTGGAGCAGTCGTATGTGCGAGACCTTGAAGTGTTATCTATTACACCAACGCCCAATGGGACGCTGGATATTGCGATGAAATTACCGCATCAGGAAAAAATATATCATAAATTTGTGAAAGGAGACTTGCTAAAATGCCAACCATTGTTGTAGGGAGATTACAGCCGGAAACGGTTCGCTTAAATGAGGGTGGCGAAACCCGTTGGATAAAGGGGGATATTATCTTGCATCCAAACTGCCGCCAAATTTTAAGCGAAATCCACCAGAAAAGACTCCCCTTTACGCATACCACCGGAAAGGTACTACCGAAAGGCTTTGTTATCTTGACCGGGGAATTAACCTCTTACCGGATTCCAAAGACCGATATCGACTGGAAGACGCTGGAGGTCAAAGAGGTTATTACAGAACAATCCCCGACCTTTCAGGCCATTGGACTACCCTTCATTGAGGTCGTCCGAAAGATTGCCAAGGAAGACCCCGAAGTGTTGGAACAGCTCGGTTCGGCCAAGCTGTTGTTAAAACAAAAGATTGTAGAACTGGTCGGGAAACAGAACCAGTTTGCCGACCGGCTGATAGATATCTTTGGCGATAATGCGTATCAAAAGCTCGTCGAAAATCCGTGGAAGATGATACATTTCATTCCCTATTTCACGATGAAACAGGCAGACGCCGTGGCGCAAAAGTTGGGGATTCCCTTAGACGATGAACGGCGGTTTCAGGAACATTTCCGGTATTTGTTAGAGCAAGCCTTTGAGAACCGCCGGGACACCTATATGTCCTATAATGAATTCATGGCCATTTATTATATGAACTTTACCAATGATATGACTGCCGACGAATATAAAGATTTGGTCAATCAGCCAGACCCACCGGTGATTCGTACCCGTCTGGGCTATCATCCGGCCCATTTCTTCTATGCAGAAAAAGCCAGCTTCAAAGTGGTCAGACAAAGTCAGGATATTTCCGTTCCGGTTACCGAGGAAGAGGAACAGCTCTTGCAGCGGGTGATTGCCAATGAAGAGATAACCTTGACGGAGGAGCAGTACACCGCAGCAAAGCTGGCATTCCATACGCCGATGCACATTATCAAGGGCGGTCCCGGAACCGGGAAAACCACCGTGTTAAACACCATCTTAAAGAAGTTAATGCTATTGACCGGCAGCGGTCCAGCCGATGAGTTTGCTCCCTTTTTGTTGGTGGCGCCGACAGGAAAAGCGGCCTATCGAATGTGGGAGCAGACCGGGATTTCTGCCCATACCGCACATTCCGCCTTTGGCATTTTGCCGGATTATGGGTGTGTCGATGTACAGGAAACAGCGCATCGGTTGTCCCATATCCGCTATATTGTCATTGACGAGGCGTCTATGTTAGATACCATGCTGTTTGGCGATATGTGTCGGGTGATGCTGGCAATGGACCATCTTCCCTTTTTGTTGGTCGTTGGTGACGAAGACCAGCTCCAGCCGGTATCCCATGGACAGGTCTTTAAAGACTTAATTGCCTATTTTATCAAAAAGGCGCCGGAGCAGATAACAACCTTAAACCTGTTAAAGCGGCAGGCAGCAGACAGCCACATTCCGGAGCTGGCGTCTTACATTCGACAGGGACAGTTCCCGGACGCCGATTGGTTTGCAGATAAGCCGGATATTTCCTTTGTTCCGACAAATATGAACAATCTACAAGCCACATTGACCGAACAGGTCTTAAAGCCAAAGCTCGATGAAATTGAAACCATACAGATTTTAACGCCCTATCGCAATGGCAGTACGCCGGATACCATCTATGCGTTAAATGAGTTATGTGAGCCTTTGTTTAATCCGGACACCGAAACTTCACCGGAAGTGCGTCTCAAAACGCCTCCCCGTATTTTCAAAGAGGGGGATAAGGTCATTAACCGGATTAATCGGAGTGAGACCGTCATTAACGGTTCGATTGGCATTATACAGGCGATTCATAATCAGTCCCGTGATGTGTTTGCATGGACGATTGAAGTCCTGTTTGAGAGTGGAACTTCGGTGACCTATGCGTTTGATGAGTGGAAGTATTTGGAACCGGCATATGCCATTACCATTCATGCCTCACAGGGTTCGGAATATGAGAGGGTTGTCACCTGTATTGTCCGGGGAACGACCGGCTTTTTAAATCGAAATCTGCTCTATGTAGCAGTGACCAGAGCGTCCAAACAGTTGGTATTAATGGGTGATATCTATGAGATGAAACGCATTGCCGCAACAGAAGAAATTCCGAGAAAGACGGCGCTTCGTCCATGGCTGTTAGAGCAAGCCCGATAGCCCCTTGTCATTTTCTTACGATTTGCTATAATAAATGAGGAATATACAGGGGGAAGAAAGAATGAGAGAACCAACTTTAATCGTGGTTGCAGGCCCGGCAGGCGCCGGAAAAACGACATTGGGAATGCAGATTGCCAAAGTCTTACACGCAACCTTCTTAGACAAAGATACGATTTCCGAGGCGTTTACCGACTATATCTTAGGCGGAAACACCCGGGAATCGGAATTATATCGCAATGAAGTGTGTCCGTTGGAGTATGCCGTGTCCTTGCAGTTATGTGAGGAAAATCTGGCCGTCGGACAATCCGTTGTCTTAGTGCTTTCGATGATTGGACAAATTGCTGATTATGGAGCATGGAAAACCCTACAGGAAGAGGCGTCGGTTTCTTTTGCGGATTACAAAGTGAAATTTATTTGGATTTTACCAAAGGAAGAAATAGAATATGCCCGCATCTTAGAACGGGGCGCAGAGCGGGACGAATACAAACTACAGCACTGGGACGAGTATTATGCTGCCATTTCTGCCTTGCAGCCGGATTCCCGGTATCAGGCATACCGGTACGATAACGCCCATCCAAAGGAACGAAACTTTAACTTGTTGTTAAAATGGATTACAAAATAGGAGGAGACATCAATGGCAAATGTAAAACGACTGCTGGCATTCCTTTGTCTGTTTGCTTTTATTGGCACCTTTATCGGCTGCATCGGACTGTTATGCCTGCAACTGGATACGAAAGGACATTTGACTTACAAACAGTTTGAACAAGCAGTAAAGGTCAAAGAGAAGAAAGCTGTCATTGGGACAAACATTACTTTACATCAAAAAATCTATGGGACAGACAAAACAACCTATCGGTATAAGCTGAAAACAGACTGTCACTATTGGAAGTACGAAGACCGCTATTTAAGTGAAACGCCGCTTCCAATGACCGAATCCTATGCCGCCGTGGAAACCAACGCCTATGCGCTTACCTTATCGTATCAAAATGTGACCTTGGCGACAGGACAGTTCTTTGAAGTTCCTATCTTGGAACTTACCGATAACGATATCACCTATGAAGAATTTAAAAACAATCTGCTGCATACCGCGTACAGTAAATATCGGAAAAACCGGGACAAGGGAATTTCCATTTCGCCAATGCAGTATGTGATTTTCATCCTGTTAGCAACCGGGTTGATTTGTATTTATGGCCGCAATACGATTGTGCCGAGTATCAAAAAGCTGGGACACCATAAAAAGTATGACAAAGACGATGAAATGAAATCCAAAGTGTGATATAATAGAGGAAATAAAATAGAAAAGAGAGGTATATGATATGAGAAAATTTGCAATTTTCAATACTAAGGAATTTGGCTTTTACAATGCGGATGGCAATATGAAGAACGATTTGTTAAACAGCGCTATCTTTACCGAAGAGACAGCCAAAGAGCATAACATCGACCTTACCAGTAAGGATATTGCCATTGTTCAGATGACACAGGAAATGTGGGATAGTTTACCATCGTTTGATATGGTAGTAGATACCGCGCCCGATGTGCCTTTTGATGTAGAGCCATCGGAGGAATTGGGGGAGCAGGCAAGAAATTCCAACTTTGCTGCAATGCATTTCTTTGGTTTCTATTGTGACAAATTTAATCAACCGAAAATATTCGGATTTGACTCTACGAGAATGCAGGTCTATAATGCAAAAGAGATAGAAACCATTGCAGCCGATAAGAGTTATCTGTTTTCCGGTAATTATGCAAGTATGCTAAAGCAGTCGCCTACACAGGTATTAATTCCATTTACCGATGAGCAGGTAAAGCAGATAAGTGCCACACATCCGGAGTTGACCGGTTCGATATTGGAAAATGCAGAGCGAAAGTCAGCAGGACTTGATGATTCCGACCTTGAAGATTTAGCAGAGACAGATAATTTGCAGCAGTAATCGGCAAAAAAAATTTGGAGCCGTAAAAAATATCCAAGTTCGAGGGATATTGACTAAATAAAGGGGGCCTTCCTGTATGGAAATACGGGGAGGTTTCTTTTTTTATTCAAGTACAGTGTGAATGTGCAGCGTGTCGAGAAAGGAGAAAACGATGAGCAAAGAAGAGTTTGAACTGTATGTAGAAGAAAATTTTGCCAGTGAGCGGGGCGCGTTCCTACGGTTACTTACCAATACGCTGGATTTTGTGGAACAACGGTTTCCCGAAGAAGAGCGTCACGAGCGATTGTGGGAGCTTTTGGAGGGCACCATTGGTTTGACCAAAGAAGAAGTAGACCAAATTCGATTTTGAGAAAGGAGACAAGAACCATGAATCATTTTTATCGTTCTAAATCGGAGGGTATCATTGTATTGGACGGCACGGTTCGGGACAAGCGATTGGTTGATACGATTGTGCTTTGCCAGACCCGGTGGCGCCAGTTTTTACGCGAGGGAGAGGGCGTCGACCCGGCGTTACAAGGCATTTATTCCGATGTTGTCGACAGCATCTTAACCTATTATGTTCAATCTGTTCACGCCGTATTGCCGGAGCCTCCGGAGAGATACTGGGAAGTGGCCATTTCCTTGGTAGGCCCAATCATTCGAGATGGACTGGGCGCTATCTTACAGTTTGCCTTAACCGAGTATTCCTTAACAGGAAAGATAACCGCCCATTTATATATTTGGTATGATTTGACACGGAAAACGCTTTGCGCATCGCCAAATTCCTTTGAACAGCCGGCAACTGATTATCTCTTAAACGGACTTTGTTCCGTAGGAGACGGTGTTATCCGAAAGATAGATAACGAATATATGGAATTGGCCGAAGGATTATTCCGCTCTCATCTGGAGGGAAACGACCTTGTCAACGGCGCTGCCTCTGAGGCATTGTGGGACAGAATAGAATCCAATACCGATTTGCTTCGCGCCATTCGGGACAGTCAGATGATTTGGGCGGAATGTCTTCAGGAAAAGACCAGTTCTTACGCTTATACGGAGGCCGAATTGCAGGAGATTCTCGCACCCTTTGTTGCACTGGTATCTCCCCGGGTACAGGAAAATGCCGAATGTACCGTTTCCATTCAAGCCATCGGTTCTGCGGTCGAAGAAGTGCCGTCTATCTTACAATTTTGTATCTGGGAGCCGTCTCGACGGGCCATGGTGTATCTGGCATACGATGAACAGGTCGATGTGATGTGTGGTTCCGGACAGCCATTTTAAGCCATAAAAAAGTCTTCGACGGTGTCGGAGACTTTTTTTTTGTTATAAGCTCAAGGCTTCTGCCTGCTGTTTAGCTGGAGATAACGACGCTTTTAAGCGATTGGCTGCCTCTTGGAATTTGGCATTGTCCCGTTCCTGTTTTGCCGGGTCAATACTTCGGCGAACCTCGTATACGACAGTCTTATTGACACGCCAGTGTACAAAATCCTTGACCGCCGCTTTGCGTTCGGGCGTTACATCCATGAACCGCAAATCGCCATAGCGAACGCCGGGTGGCAGACATTGTTTCTGCATATTTTCCCGCACGGTGGAGGATAGGTTCTTTAACACGGCTTCCACACCGTAGCCGGAGCCAATGGACATTCCATTGTCAATTTCATCTAATTTCGTTTCATACTGATTTCGATATTCCTTCTGAATCAGTTCGTACATATTGGGCGTCAATGGCATATAGCCAACCGGGTCCCGTAAAGGGGCTACGCCCTTGCTTTCGCAAAGTTCGTTAAATAACGCAATGCCTTCGTCTTTGGATACTTTGGACGGAACCTCTTTGCCAAGCCAATCCTTGACAAAATCGGTATCTACTATTGTTTCCCATTTCGTTGCGGTCACATGAAGCTGCAAATGGCCCTTGATGTCGTTACGAACGGATTTTTCAAAGTTCCGCTTCGCTTCCTGCCGCTCGGTCAAAAACGATTGATACTGTTCCTGCATGGTTTCATCAAAGCAACAGGTGGTAGCATAGCGTTCGCCCATTTCTTCCACTAAGGGCAGGGAAAGTCCCGGCGCTTCGGTGACTTCCCCGTTTGGTTCATATTGAATCGTGCCACTGGAAAGGTCAAAGATACAATGAGCTGTCCCATCCGGGTCTATCAGCCGGCCATTCGTCCGGTTGGCTTCCCAGTGCCAATTCCCGGAAGAGAGAATGGGCACGGTTTCTGTTTTGTTGGTCACATCGGATAAAAACCAAGCCATGATATCGACCTCCTTACAGTATGGGCTCGTCGTTGACGGCTAATTTTTGCAGTTCCGCATCAAATACTTTGGCAGAGGCATAGGCTAATTTCATCGTGGTGGTTTCGGTATTATTGATAACGCCGTTTCCAAAGTCTCCGTTTTTATCTAACTGCGCCGCATACACTTTATCCACAAAGGTATCGACAACGCCTTCCGGAATTAAGCCTTCCGTAATCTCTTTTAAGATAACACGGGAATCGTGCGCGTTGTATTTCCCGTTTAATACCTGTTTCATGGTCTTAATCCCGCTGTCAATGATAGGCAGCTTTTCGGCGCTCTTTTTCATCTGCAAGCAGGATTGTGTCATAGAGTAGGACAAATCCATCGCGCTCCGCAGAATGTCATTGTGATTATCCTGTAAGTGGGAAATCAGTTTGTTTGTGGTCGCGCCTGCCAGACCGGTCCATTCGGACTTGGCAATTAAGGCTTTCGCCAACGCCTGATTTTCCTCTTTGGTATAGCCGCTATCCAGATAACGCTCCATATCGACTCGTTTTCCCTTGATACCGTCATCTGCCAGCTTGCAAAGGGAATTCTTTGCAGACTGTTCATCGGTAAAGGAAATCGGATAAGCGCCATAGCTCTTGGGAGAATCCAAAAGCTGTCTGGTTTTTGCTTCGACTAAGGCAACCAGCTCTTCACTGGACTTTCCATCGGCAAAGGTAATGTCGCTGATATCCATGCCATTTGCTTTGGCAATGCCGACAAAATCGGCAGAATCGGTATTTAATTTGACTTCGCCGTAATAATTGACACGCTCCGTCACATTGGACTTTTCAAAGAGTTCCTGCTTTTTCTCTTCCGAGAGATTGATATTTTTATAGGCATTTTCCCCTTCGGTATCGCCATCGTAGTCTCCGTCCTGCATATTAATCATTAACGGATTCGTATGCAATACATTCGGAGCCGCGCCGCCGACATTGTTCATAGAAAGCACATTTCCACACTGAATCGCCGGGTCACGGTGAACGACCACTCTGGTGTCTTCCACATTGCTTCGGACATCATTTAATCCAATGCTCGGGTCCGGTACGATAACGGTGGTTCGGGCGCCAGTGGTAAAGGTCATGGTATCAATGTTCTTTAACAGGTTGTTTTTATCTGTTAAGTTTTTGTAGTCAATGCCGCTGAACTTATCATAGGCTGCTTGTATTTTATCCTCACTGCCACAGGCTAATTCCCGGAATATATCAATGTATCGGTAAGGAATCGTGCCATCGGCATTGACACGAATCGGCAGGACATTATGCCCTTGGGAATCTTGTATCGGCCCGTCAAAGAACCGGCTGTTAAGCTGCATATCCCCAAGGTCGATGTTGATTTTGTTGTCCCGCATCTGGTTCATTAAGGATAACCGAATAGCCGATGGATTCATATATTCAAAGGTATCGACAGAAACGGTCACCGGAGCGTCCACAAATAGATTGACATTCCCCTCAGAGAGCAGCTTCTTGTCATCGTTAAAGCTGACACCTAGCCGTTCAAAGGTAGCCGCTACCTCATCAATGTGACGGTTTCGTACTTCCTCGGAGATAAAGCCTTCTTTGTAAAGGTCGCCGACCTTTGCTGTTAAAGCATAGCGGAACAGGGTAGAATACCGTCTGCCATCTCCCTCAATGCCATAATCCTTACTCTTATGCTCGGCCGTTTGTGCCAGACGCATATAAGTAAGCTGGGTGCCGCCGTTTTCTACCGTGGTACCGTCGGGCAGGGTCACATCAAAAGTGTCGCCGTCCAAGCCCTCATAAACAATGCCCATATTCAAACGGGAGGCAATGGAAGACGGAGAGGCAATCACATCAATATCCGGATTGTCTTTCATAAACTGAATGGCATTCTCTAAGTGCCGCTCTTTGACTTGCTCTTCTGTTAAATCGCCTAAGATAACGGAAACCGTACCCTTGTTGCCATGGAAGTCCTCCAGCTTATCGCCAACCTTAATGGTTCCATTCATGTTGTTGGTAAGTACCAGTGCATCTTCCATGTTCCACATACCAAATTCACCGATAAATACATTCGGCTTCATCACATCTAAAGAGGTGAGCATCGCATTGAAGCTCATCTGGTTTCGGTTAAAGTTATCTCTATCGGCGTGGCAGGCGTCAATGATTTCACCTATCTCGGAAAACCTTGACTGTCCCGGCGTAATCGTGCCATCGGGATTGATAACGGCGTCTTTGGTTAGATAGAAAATCATACCTAAATTTCGGCCATTGCTGGTGCCATACGGGTCAATCACTCCTGCCGCATCTTCGTCTAACATCGTCAAGGCAACGGCCCCCAGTTCATCAGCAGTGCCGCCAAATTCCGCTAACAGGGAATTGGACTCTTGATAGCGTTTGGATAAGACAACCTTATGCTTTAAGGTGTCTAAGATTTCTTGTCCGTATGGGTGATTATCAAAATCCGGTAAATTTCTTGTCACATCCAAAATCGTCTTGAATTTGACATTGCCCTTTTTCGTCAAATCATACTGTAATCTTACGCCGTCAATCGCCCGTTCTACCGGGTCGATGACCCGTAAACGGTCAATCCGGGAACCGGAGCCCTCGGCAAAATAACCAATGTGGTAGGGAAGATAGGCTGTTTTCTGATTATGGAAGACACCCTTTTCATCGACTTCGGGTAAGTTTGTAATCTTACGAGTATACCCATCTTCCTGTAGCTCTAACACGCCTTTTTCCCGGTCATACCGGCCCTCGGTCTTACCGAGCGCTTTGACCAGCCGTCCCACAAAATCGGTATCAGAGGCTGCCACCGTTTCAAACTGATAGGTCGGTTCTTTGGAGGGAACCGTCAAATTGAGCATCCGGGAGACTAAGGTTTCCCGGTACGGAGATTCATAAATCAGATAATGCGGAATATCGTCTTTGGGAATATCATGCTCATACAAGTCCGTTACGATATCCCGAATATCAATTTGCGCCGACTGTACAACGCCGGATAGTTCCATAAAGATGTTGTCATAATCCAGATTGGCCTTTGATAAATCATCAAAGGCTTCTTTCTGCTTGCCGGGAAATTCTGCCTGAAATTTGGCAATTTCTTCACTGGTCTGGTTCCGGTTCCGCATCTGTCGGCCGGTAAACCGTTTTCCAATTGGGTTACCAATCGCAGAAATGACTTGGTCATAATCACCAACCAAGGCTTCCAGCGCACTCATCTGGTCAAGGCTTTCATTAATCTCGTAGCCTTGTCCGTTGACATATAAACTTTTGATGTCCGGAATGTGTTCCGTGTCGACCACAACACTTCCATACTGAGTGCCAATCGTAATCTGATGATATTTCCCATTATAGCGGAGGTCTAAATCCGGACGCAGTAATACATTGGCAAACCGAGTTGCCAACTCTTCCGGTAACTGTTTTAAGGCCGGATAATCATCGCGGCCGGCAAAGCCTAATAACTGGGAAATCCGCTGAGCGGGAGTAATTGTTTTTTCTGCCATGTTAGAATTCCTCCTTTTTGGGTTGTAATTTTTTTGCTTCTTCTAAGAATTGTTTGACAGCGCCATCATACGGTGGGAGAATTTCCAACACCGATTGATAATCGGGCGTGCCGAATATTTTTTGTGAGAGTTCTTCCATATGTTGCTTCCTTTCTACTGATTGAGTAATCCGTCCATACCTTCAGCGATTTCTAATACCGTGTTCAACTCGTCGACCGACTGATTGAACTGGAAGGAAAAGGAATTGCTCTGGCAGTATTGTATTAAATCATCTTTATGCACGGCATAAGTCTCATCTAAATGATGCTTTTTCATTTCCTCTTGAATGTGGCACATCATGGTCATATTTCGGGCAAATGCCTTTTCCAGTACCTCACGGGAAACAGAAAAGTCCTTATCCGGTACATTCATTGGAATATCGGAAATATCCGGACAGTTGACCCCCTCTTCGGTCAGCCACTGATGGCTGGTTTTAAGGGCAACCGAAGATAACGGGAGTTGTTCTTTTACATTATAAATTCGTTTTTGCTGCTCTAAGAATGCGACATAGGACGCATCCAGATTGGCAAATGGAACCGGTTCCTTCCCATATAATTCCAAAGTATTGTCCGAATAATTCACCATTCCGGAAAGTTCTACTTCCCGCTGATAAATTGGATGGACACCGAGCATTGCATAGTTTAATCGGTTTTTCG
The DNA here is from genome assembly GCA_947623945.1 of uncultured Clostridia bacterium. GTDB lineage: Bacteria > Bacillota > Clostridia > TANB77 > CAG-508 > CAG-269. Next base: position 168,033 of record CANQHU010000001.1, read on the forward strand.
CAAGTTCTAAATCTGAAAGCAGTGGCTCTACAAAAGAGTCGTTCCATTCATACATTGCCTGTCGAAACGAATCGTCTTCCTGCGTTAAACCTTCATATAAATTACGGTAATCTTTCACATCCATTTTCTTCACCTCATTTTCAGATTACCTTAAGTGTATCACATTTAGTAAATCTTTACCATAGGCTTGTCAATGCCACAGTATCATTTCTATCAATGATGATAGAATTTGTTGCAAGACCCTCTTGCAATTTCTATCAGTTGTGATAGAATTAGAACAGACTTGAAAAAGAAAGGAGACACTTTTATGAAATCGAAACGAATTGTGGTGTCGCTGCCAACCGAGATTGGCGCCGATTTAACCCGATATGCAGCCACGCAAGGCGTCACCCGTTCCTTCGTGGTACAAATGGCCGTAACAAAGCTGGGCGGAACGACACCCGACCCAAAAGAAGTTACGACGACAAGAGGACACAGTACGCAGGTGCAGGTCACATTATCTGAGACCGCATTTCGGCTGTTGGAGCTTTGGTCAAAACAAACCGGGTTATCCAAAACAAAGCTGATAACCTATGCATTAGAACAAACGATTGAAAGGGAGGACTTTGAGTTATGAGTGAACGAATTATCAAGGTAGGATTGGATATTGGCAACAGTTCCGTGAAAGGAAGCGTCTTATCCCAGCAAAATGGATTGCTGCGTACGATTTTAACGCCAAGCTGCGTGAACTATATTGCCGATGAAAAGCATTTGAGTTTTCCGGATAAAAATACCCATTATATACAGATTTTGGACAGCCCCTTGTCTCATTCCGACCGCATTACGGCGATTGGGGAACGGGCCATGGACATTCCGAATTATCAGCAGTTTGATGTGGGCAGCACTTCGTATAAGACCAATCACGAGATTACCAATGCCTTATTGCTTGGTTTGATTGCCGACGCCCTGCATTATGAAAACGGCGGAAAAATCATTTTGGCGGTATCCGTTCCGATTGTGGAATCCAAAACCTATCATCTGGTAGAGGAGTATCACGATAAATTAGTGGGTTCCCACCGGATAAAGGTTTATTCGGAATCCGGGGCAAAGGAGATTGTGATTGACATTGTGTTAGCGCAGGTTTTAAATGAGGGACAAGCCGGATTTTTAGGATTACTGGACACGGTAGATGATTCTTTCCGGCAGACCATGGAAACCTTATATGCAACCTTTGGCGAGGGCCCGAATATGATACCGACCTTACAGGATTTTCTGGTCGTGGATATCGGAGAAGGAACTACGGATTTGGCAGTTTTTCGGAATAAGAAGTTTAATGCAGAATATTCCTATTCCGTGACCAAGGGCTACGGCACCATCTTAGAGCTGGCCATGGCCGGAGCCGAACGGGAGGGCATTACGATTGAGAGCCGAAAACAGTTGCAGAGCCTGTTGGAGTCCACCAACGAGAGGCGTCGTGCGCAGCGGGAAACTTGGAATCAGTTTATGGACGCCGAGCGAACCCGGTATGTTGACGAAGTGGTGGGAACTATTTTAAAGTCCTACGGCAGACAGAGCTTTTTGGACGCTATCATTTTCTTGGGCGGCGGCTTTACCGCTTTGACCGGGTATTCCATTGGCCCCAATCATCAGGTACAGATGACCAATTCGTATCTGTTTGACCAGTTAGACCGGGTGCTTACGAAGAACCGGAAATCAGCCAGCCTGTTGTTTGGTGTTCCGGCGCCGTATGCGCAGACGATTAACAACCGGGGCTTAATGCAGGTATTAACCAGCCAGAGAATTTAATTTTTTTAATTGCACGGTCCTACGACCGTGCCCTTTCTTTGGGGACTTGCGTCCCCAAACCCCAAATCATTTACAGATATTTTTTCAAATCATTTTTTTTTATTTTTTTTTGGAGGTATAGGAGATGAATGTCGAAGAGTTTATTCGAGATGTCAAGGCTGATTTGAAGACCCATTCTCTTTCTTCCGAGCAATTGGAGGCAGCCTTAGAACAGGCGATTGCCATTTGTGAACAGTATTGGTCCATTGGTACGGTGGAGGAATTTGCGGCAACGAAACGAAAGGCCGTTCCGATAAAGAGTGGTTGGAAACCAAAGATGATTTTGGTTACCAACACAAAAGAAAAACTATTATCCTATCAGGGTGCAATTGGGCCTTATCCGATTGTTCTTGGAAGGTCAAGTGATGCGCCAAAAACATTGGGATATTATGCAAAGGACAGTCAATTTATTGTCTATAGCAATGATGCGAATGGAAACCAAACGGTACAGGCAATGCTGCCCACGGAAGAGGATGCAGAAAAGAAACTGTTGGCTATGGTGGTTTCCAGAGAAACCACAATTAAAATTATGGAGGAAAAAGGGAAATGGAAGAAAGATTGCAAAACGCACTAAGACGGAGAGACCTTAGAAGACAGGAATATTGGAAAACACGAAGAAAGCTGGCGCGAAAGGTACGCAAAGTATTTCAGATACTTATCGGCGGAGCCGCATTGCTTGCCTTAATCGGGTTAGACATTACCTTTTTGGACGGAGATGTTACCCCTATCTTTTTATTTGCTCTGCTCTGCGTGGAACGGATGTTTACAAGTGATGATTGGGTGCTGACTCTATTACAGGGAGGGCACACAAATGAAGTATGAGAACTTATCTCCCGAACAGAAACAGTTTGTGGATTATGCAAGAGCCGGCCATTCCATTTTGGTCGACGCTTGCATTGGCAGCGGGAAAACTACAGCCATTCAGACGCTATGTGACCTGCTTCCAAAGAAACGGATTTTATATTTGACCTACAACAAGCTGTTAAAATTAGACGCCAAAGAGCGTATCACGGGTTGGCAGGCGACGGTAACGAATTATCATGGCTTTGCCTATACAGAGCTGGCAAAGCATTCCGTGTATCCCGGCATTACCGAGCTGATACAGATTTATAACAAAAAGAAATTTCCAGTTTCGGTTCCTTATGATGTGTTAATCTTAGATGAATATCAGGACATTGATTTAGAAATTTCCCAAATGCTTTGGCATATCAAAGAATGCTGTCCAAACATACAGATTGTAGCGGTTGGCGATATGCAGCAAAAGATTTATGACCGTACCCGGTTAAAGGTACAGACCTTTATCAAAAAGTTTATGGGAGAGCATTATATCCCCATGGAGTTTACATGGTGCTTTCGTTTACAGCCGGAGTATGCCAAATGGCTGGGCATGAAATGGGGCAAAGAGATTGTCGGTGTGAATGAACAATGCACGATTGAAGTCATTTCCCCATACGACGCTTACCGAATTGCCATGCATACCGAGCCGAAAGATTTGCTGGTGTTAGGTTCCAAAGCGGGAGATGCGCAAAATCTACAAAATTACTTAGAATCCCATTGTCCTGATGTGTTTAACAAGTCGACACTTTGGTCAAAAATTATGGACCACGACGGCGGGGCAACCAATCCGACGCCGCAGGTAGCAGTCTTTACGACCTACGACGGCTCGAAGGGCATGGAGCGGGATACCTTATTGCTCTATGATTTTAATGAGTGGTATTGGAATACCCGTATTGACAAGCCGGGAACCAGTTATGAAATTTTGCGGAATATCTTCTTGGTGGCAGCGTCCCGGGGAAAGCGGTATATTGGAATTGTTGCCGAATCCCCGTCTCCTTATTATCAAGACGGAAAATTAAATTATCGGTCTTTACTTTCTTTTTTAGACGAGTCAGAAAATCCATACGACCAGTCCTTTTCCAATATGAATGTGTCGGAAATGTTTGACTTCAAGTTTGTAGAAGACATTGAAGAGGCATATCAGATGTTGGAGGTCAAAGAGGTACAGCCTATCGGAGAGGTCATTCCCGTGCCGACGAACGACGAGCTGATTGACCTATCTCCCTGCATTGGACATTATATTCAGTGCCTGTATTTTGAAGATTATCATCTCGATGAAGAGATTGAGGTTGCCTTAAATTCACCCGGACGAGGCTATTTGCGGCGGTCTTATGCGAAATATTCGTTAGACCAAAAGTTGCTGTACTTAACCTGCATTGAGACCAAGCAGCAACGGTACATGAACCAAGTGGCCGGATTGCCGGTAACGGAAGAACAAAAGCAGCAAATTACCAAACGGCTGGCAACTCATCTTTCCCCCAATGCACCGGTCGAAGTGCCATGCGAGCTTGCGGTACAGGGCGGCGAATTTTTCATCAATGGAAGAATGGATGCCATTGCAGATAATATGGTATATGAGCTGAAATTTGTTTCGGCGTTGAGTCATACGCATTTCCTGCAACTGGCGTCGTATCTGGCATTAAAGCCAAAATATAAGAAAGGCCGTCTTTGGAATGTTCGGACAAACCAGATATATGAGGTATCGGTTCCCGACCGAAAAGCCTTTTTAAATCAGGTTGTCAAGACCATTACCAAGGGCGTTTACAAGAAAATATAGGAGGAAAATTATATGGAAACAACCTATCAAATCACCCCGGATTTGTTAAAGGAGTATAAGCGGTTATTAGAGAAATACCACTATGCTTCTCATGCAGATTCGTATACCGAAATCCGCGATATCACGGAAAAACCTACGATGCAATTTCATCTGTATAGCCCGTCCAAGCATCAGATGATTTCGGTGGAGAATACGGAATTTACCAACTGGTTACGGCGGCTTCTTGCCCAGTTAAAGCCTTATCGGAACGAAAGAAAGGTGGAATGCATTCGGATATTATCCAGTGTTTTCCGGGCCAATATGCTATATGCGCACATTCGTCCGTCGGTCTTTTCGGTAGAAGAGGTCACTATCAGTATCATTTAAAGGGGGAATTCTCATGGAAACATACATTACAACCGATTTGTTTGAAGAATATAAACGGTTGTTGGAAAAGTACCATTATTATCATGAGGCGGATTTTTGCACGGAAATCTTAGGGATTTCCGATAAGCCAAATAAACAGTTTTATCTGATTACTTCCTATCGGGGTCAGACCATTCCCATTAATAATGCAGAGCTTGCGGATTGGTTGAAACGGCTTTTAACACTGTTAAACCCGTATATTCAAGATAAAGCAGTAATTCCGAAGAAAGTGGATTCCATTCGGATATTGTCTGGGGCGCTTCGGACGAATACCTTGCATATTTACATTCGACCTACCTTATATGATAAGGATTCTGTCGAAATTGATGTGAGACCGATTTGACCTTGTGTGGGTTTGGCAGATTGTCAAACCCACGCCTTACATAATAATAGAAAATAACAAAGGGGGTAAGCGTATGACAAAAGTATGTTTAACAACCGAGTTGTTTGAAGAATACAAACGATTGTTGCAAAAATATAACCATTACCATGAGGCAGACTTTTACACAGAGATTTTGGGAATTTCAGAAACGGAGGAGAAACAATTCTATCTATATACTTCGTTTCGGCACCAAACCATTCCCATCCATAATGCTGAGCTTATGGATTGGCTGGAACGGCTTTTGACCTTATTCAATCCGTATATTCAGGAAAAAGCCGGCGTTCCGAAGAGGGTGGATTCCATTCGGATATTATCCGGCGCCCTTCGGACAAAAATGGTTTATATTTACATTCGGCCTGCCATTTACAATGATGATGTGGTTGAAATCAGCGTAAAGCCGATTTAATTCCGCTATATAAGAATAGAAAGGAACGAAAAGGATGGAACGAATAGAAAAGCTGGGCATCAGTATAGCCCTGATTGCTTTATTTGTGATATTATATGTGTTGCTGCCGGCACCAGTGGTCATGATATGTGCCTTTGGCGTGGCCCTTTCAGCGTATGATATCTGGAGTAATGCCGACCCGTTTAACACGACGGTTCGCAGCTATTGGAGACCGTCCAAATGGCTTTGTGTCGCCGGAAAAGTGCTGGGAAGTATCTTACTCATCAGTTTCTTTTATGTGTTATATCACAAAGTATCATACGACATCTATGGACTAACCGCACTTTGTATCCTGTTTTTTCCATTTGATGTCACTTAATACTAGGGAGGTAGACGATGAAGAAAAACGATTATTTATTTGGCGGTATCATTGGAATCATGACAGTATATTTGATGTATCGTATTTTGCCGTTGGGATTATTTCTTATTTGCCTATTTACGGCAATCAAAATCGTAGTGAGTGTATTAGTGAAAGAGTAGAAAGAGAGGGAAAAAGATGAATCTGATAATGAATGAAATGGCAGAAGAGCTGGTAGACCTGTTGACGCAGGAGGAGCTCTTTGACGAGATAAATATCTATGTCAATAACACCCGTTATTCCAGTGAGAAGACAAAGAATGCGGAAAGGCAAACCACCGCGAAAATGGGAAATGCATACTGGCGGACAGAAAATGTTCGCGCAGAGGATGTGGTCGGAGAATATGCCAATCCGGATACCCTTACCATGACCTTTGAGGGAATGCTGTATGATTTGTTGACCGATGGCAATCCGGGCGTAGAGGGCAAGCTACAAAGTTTGTTTGAGCGTTACGGCTATTATCTGGAGTATGGATATGCATGGTCGTTGGCCATCTATCCGATTGACGAGTGAAAGGGGATTCTTTATGAGTGTGAAAGTGAGAATGTTATATGACAATTATCATTTAGACGAGCAGTATCCCGAAGAGGAAATTCGGGAGCAGCTTGTCGAAACCGGCGTGGCGGCAACCAAAGAAGAAGTGACGGAGAAGATGATACAATCCGTGCAAAATGATTTTTACCCGTGGTTTCCAACCGGGAACTGGGATGTGGCCGCAAAAGACGCCGTGTGCAGGATATTCCCGGAGGAGTGGAAACGGGGATTAGAGACCGGCGAGGCGGGGCTGTTGCCATTAGATGAATTTCAGCGGATATTTCCCAATTACAAAGAGGAGGGTAATGTATGATGCAACCGGGAACTTGTTTGATTTGTGGTCGCACGACCGAAACCAATTATGAGCCTTGTTCTGAGTGTGCGAAACACTATGAGGGCGATATCTTTTTCTTAGAGACCAGACGGGTACCGTCGTATCCAAATCAGCCGGTCGCTACGATTGGCTACTTTGCCAATACACAGGCGTCTGCAAACCGCTATCCCACCGGGAATTGGCGGGTAGTAGAAGAAGAGAAAGTACGAAAACTGTACAGTGTGGAGAGCATGGAACAGATTGCGAAAGACCGCATTGTTTTAACCGAACCAAAGACCTACCGCATTCTGTTTCAGCCGGAATGCAGGCGGGCTATTTAAAGAAAATTAAAATTGAGAGGAGAAAAAATTATGAGCAAAGGAATACCAGTCAGTCCAAAGCATGGAGTCAATCCAACTATGCCGATTTGTTTCTTTTGTGGAGAACCTACCGGCGAAATTGCCCTGCTCGGGCGGTTAAAGGGGGATGTCGAGGCGCCAAAGCATATGCTGTTAGATTATCGGCCCTGTCAGAATTGTGAGGAACAGATGAAAAAGGGCATTTGCTTCATTGCCGTTTCGACGAAACCGGTAGAAAAGGGACAACCACCAATTCAGAAAGAAGAGCAAGCCGACTTATATCCGACGGGCCCTTGGTGTGTGGTGAAAGACGAGGCTGTACGCCGTATTTTCACCGAAGAAGTCGTCGAACAAATAATGCGAAAAAGGCGCTCTTTAGTGGACGACGAAATGTACCATCGGCTGTTTGATGTGGACGGGGAAAATAAAGAGAGTGAACCTTTACAGGAAGATTAAAATTTCTTATAATAGGGCGTGGGACGGCTCACGCCCTATTATAAGAAAGAAAGGAATTGAAAGCATCATGTGGAAACAGATAACGGTGCGAGGAATTCGTACTTACCGGCAGGAGACCGAATTTACTTACTACGATTTCCTGTACGACGACAATCAATGTACGGACCTTTGGGACGGGATTCGGGCGGCGTCCCGGGAATTTTTCCGTACTCGGGCAGGACGAGTATATCGAAATCAGACCTTTGGGTTAAAGGAATTTTGGGAGAATGTGCCGGATACTATTTGCCAAAAGCATGGCATTCAGAAAGGACTTTCCAAGGAAACGGATAGTACCGTGGATTTGGATACCCCACTATTTCCCACGCTATCCTATCATTCGGAGATGCCAAAACAGGCCGCGTGTTAAAGAAAAGGAGGCAGTATGGAAAAGAAGAAAGAATTGCGTGACCGGATGTCACAGAAAAGGAGGCCATTATGTGGGATGCGATAGAAGACAAGCTGGCAGCGTATGAAAAGTTAGGGTCCATTGCCTATCTGTCTACTTGTGCTGCATTTGCGCATCGACATTTGAACTTGTTGGAATCTGAATTTTTTCTAAATGCTTCCGATGAGATGCATTTTGAAGCATTGCAGGCCGTGGCATATCAGATATGCAAAGAACGCATCCCGGCACCAAACGGGATTCTCTTTTGGCCGCATTTTCGGGATGGGGCCGGGCGTCTCAGTTGGGATTTTTATTTAGAAGATAAGTTTCTCTTCCATTTATCTGCCGACGGAAAAGTCCGTTACAGTGGCTATCGAGAAGAGATAATCGAGGTCATCAACACCGTCCCAGAATTACGAAGACTGGTATTTCAAGAATTAATGAAAGAGGAGGAAAACAAATGAGTGAAGGCGAATGGATATCGGAAGATTATCTATGCAACGGGGAAGACTGTGACGACGATTGCGATGTATGTGACTGTCGGGATGATTGCCCCTACCGAAAATATTAAGAAGAAGAGGAATGCAACATGAAGTATCAAGCATGGAAAACAAATCGGGACTTGTCCGATGCCTATCAGGCGTTATCTGCTGATGTCAATCGGCTGGTACAAAAAGCCGGTTCCGGAGAGCCCTTTACACAAGAGGAACAGGAGGAGGTAAAGAAATTACAGGATACGGTAGACTTGTATTTTCAAGCCTTTTCCATTCTTACGGATAAGCTGGTAAAACTAAAACAGGAGGATACAAAAAAATGAAAATATTGATATGTGGCAGAAGCGGCGTTGGCAAGGACACGCTTCGCGCTTACTTGGAAGAACAGGGATTGACAGCGGTATTATCCACAACCAACCGTCCAAAGCGTTCGGAAACCGAAGATACCCATCGGTTTGTCGATGAGAAAACGGCGCTTGCCGAATATCCGACCGCGATTGCCCACACGGTCATCAACGGATATCACTACTATGCGACCGAAGAGGAAGTGAAAGCCAAGGATATTTATATTGTGGATTTGGAGGGCATTAAGGCGTGTATCGACCGGATGCCGCAGGAATCCTTTTTATTAGTACATCTGGTTGCCAGTTTAGAGCAGCGCAAAGCGGCTGCCCTGTCCCGGGCCGTGGACAAAATCAAAGAAGAAACCGTTTGGAATGCCCGGATTGCCGCAGAGGACGAATCGTTTACGGAACTGTCCCATTACTTATTATCTGCCAAGCGGGAGGGTGTGGAATCCATCTCGATGGTCAATGATTTTCAGCCAAAAACCTTGCAGAATATGGCCAAACGCATCAAACATTTTTCTGCCTTACAGCAAGCGTTTTTGGAATTTGGTCTGTCTGATATCGAGGCGATGGGACAGGCGATTGATTCCCTGTCGGAACACTCTCCTTGTACCCAGTGTTTTTGTTATTGTAAGGCAGACGGCTGTCGACTGTCGTTGCCGGATGAGATAAGTTGTATTCAGGATTTACAGCGAAAAAGCAATCTAAAGCCGTTTACGCTTTGCCCGGATTGTTTGTATGGCAAGTCCAACGGAGACGGATATGTTTGCCAGTTAAAAGAGGTCGATGAGAAAGCCTGCAAGTTTTATTTCATGCGGAAAAATGCCATTGAAAGGCAGGGTGTATAACAGATGAAAAAAGAACAAGATGCCATTTATCTGGTGGTCGAGGTAGTCACCACCGAGGGAATTCGGGTATTTGACCGAACCGATTATCAGGCGGCCGTCGGAACGGAGGGACCATTTGGTATGGAACAAGCTATGCAGTTGTTGCTGTATCGGTTTGCCGCTATGGTCGAACAGCTCACAGGTGTAGAACCTGTCCCGCTGCTGAAAACAAGAGCGCTTTCGGATGATATCTTTCAAAAGGTGGAGGCCGTGTCAGATGCATGGGATTACATTGGGCCAAGCGCCTATCTGAAAAAGGGTGGCACGCTGATGCGCTGGTGTGTTCTTGCCATTGACCGGAAAACCGGAGCAGTCACGGAGGGAGGGTTTCCATGCGAGTAATTCCAGAAGATTTAACTGCCTTGCGAACACGGTGCGGCACCAAAGTGACCGACAAGCTGGGAGCGACAAAGGTCGTTCCCCTTGACAGTCGAAAAATGTTATTAGAGTCTTCTAACAAAGGGGCTTCTTTACTTCCTACCTTGCCGGAGCCGGTTCATCACATTACGACCATCATTCCAAAAGCAGACTTGATTCCTCTGTATCGGACTTTGCTGGAATTTGCCGGTAACGGTGTGGTATTTCCGGACGAGGAGGAGGATTTAGATTTTATGCTATCTTATGGTCAGTTTTGGCTGGGACGAAATCTCAAAATGATGAAAGGACGTCCCAATCAATGTCATGCCAATACATCGGAATTATTTTTAAATAATCACGATGTTACCCGGATTTGTACCGGCTATGCATTATCGGAAGACGGTCTTTGGCGATGTCATTCGTGGCTCATGTGGATAAAGCCCCGTTCGTGTCAAATCGTAGAGACAACGGTTAAACGATTGGCATATTATGGATTTGTAATGAACGAGTCCCTGTCTTTGCAATTTGCGTCAGCCAATACAATTTAGAAAGGAGAGAGCCATGGAAGAGTTAGTAAAAGATATTCTTGTCAGTTTTATGGGTTGTTTATTATTGGTCATTACTTTGGCTAATTTGTTTGATGGAAGCGGTTTGTTTTCTGCAAAAAAGGTTTCCTGCAAGGTTACCAAGGTAGAGGTTCTCTCGGAGACTACCAACTATACATTTACTTATAAAAACAAGAAGACGGTAAAGCAGTTTTTTCATTCAGACTTGTCTGTCGGTGATAAATATACCTTATACAAAGCCGTAAACGGAAACGGAACCGATTGGGACTTATTTACGAAAAGTGAATTAGTAGAACAAAGACATATCTTTATCATTCGTTGCAGTTTGCTTTTGTTTGCTTCCCTCATTGTGTTCGTTTGTGCATTGAAAAAAGAGTAGGGAGAGGTAAAGAAAAAAATGCATTATAGTTTGATATTTGTGATAGTGGTTTTATTTGGAATTTATCTGGCTGCGGTATGTATTCCTTTGATACTGATTAAATTCGGTGTGATTGGCGGAGCAGACGGTTTATTTTTACGAGATATGGGTAAAGAAACCACAGAAAAGGTTCGCTATATTTTGAAAGATATGCTTTATAGCAGTTTCTTAATCATCTTGATTCTCGGTATCTTGTGGCACGCCTATGTCACATTGCCACTCTGGCTGTTTTTGGCGTGTTTGATTTGGATAGGCATATCTTATATGTTTATTATGATGTAAGAAAGGAGGAAAATCTATGCTACAGTACGAAACCAGAAATGGATGCAGTCTGGTAATTACCGGATATACCGGGGGAGAGGAAACTTTACACATTCCTTCAGCTATCCATGCCACGCCCATCACTTCGGTAGAAACGCGTTATGTGTCGCAGGAAAAGAAATATGGTATCCGACATTTGCAGATAGACCCCGGCGTGCAGAAGATTGGTCGATATGCATTTGCCTATTGTAACAATTTGGAGACGGTTGTTTTGCCATACACGGTCACCGAAATCGAAGAGGGGGCATTTGCCTATTGTGAAAACTTAAGGGCGGTCGTGCTTCCGGAGTATTTAAAGGTCATTCCCAATGCTGCTTTTTACGATTGTAAAGCCTTGGAGAATGTCTTAATTCCAAAGGAAACCGTGGAAATTGAAGAATTTGCCTTCGCCCATTGCCACGCCCTGCAAAATGTCTGGCTGCCCGATGGACTTACCCGTCTAAAAGAGGGCGCCTTCTTGGAATGTGAGAGCTTGCAGCGCATGGTGATTCCGAATAAGGTAGAACAGATTCCGAAAAAACTGTTTTGTGGATGCGTCAAATTATCACATTTGGAATTACCTCAAACATTGGAATCCATCGGGGAAATGGCAATCAAAGACTGCATTTTGTTAGAGACCGCCACCGTGCCGGAGGGTGTGATAGAGCTGCCGGAGGGCGTCTATTCCGGATGTGTGAGTCTTCGAGAGGTGACCATTCCAAATACCGTAGCCTTTGTTGGCCCAAATGCCTTTCAGGATTGTAAAAATCTAACCAAGCTCACCTTCCCCGGAGAGGTACACAGCGTGGAAAGCGAGGCATTTGAAAATTGTCCGAAATTAGAGCGAGTTGTATTTTCCGGAACTTCAGTAGTTCCCATGTTAGCGGAAAATGCATTTGCAGATTCCGGAGAGGTTATTGTGGAGATTACGGAAAAGAAAGTAAATCAACCGATTGAAAAATAGAAAGGAGAATATATCATGAGAAAAGCAGACAAATTGATGGTAGAAAGTATTTCTACGATTCAAGAATTCGGACATAAAGATGTGAATCCTCGTCCAAAGTGGCCGGACGGAACCCCGGCATATACCCTTTCCGTCAATGGCGTTGTGCATCGTTATAACATTGACGAGGGAGAATTTCCCATTACTTTATTGCGGCCGATTGCGTTCAAGAAAGCAATTAAAGAAATTCTTTGGATTTATCAAGACGCCACTTCCGACCTTACCGTGTTAGAAGAAAAACATGATATCCACTGGTGGAACGAGTGGGATATCGGAGACCATACCATTGGTCATTGCTATGGCAATACGGTTGCTCGGTATCAGTTAATGGAAAAACTAATAGCCGGCATCAAAAAAGACCCGTATAGCAGACGGCATATCATTAATCTTTGGCAGGAGGAGGAATTTCAGAATTTGCATGGATTAAAGCCCTGCTGTTATCAGATACAGTGCCTTATTCGTGGAGATTATCTGGATATGCTGTTGTACCAGAGAAGTTCGGATTGGCTGGTCAGCGGAAATATCAACCAGATGCAGTATGTTGCCCTACAGATGATGATTGCCAAAGCGACCGAATATCGGCCGGGAGAGTTCATTCATATTATGGCCAATCAGCAGATTTATGACCGCCATATGGAGCAAGCGGACGAATTGCTACGGCGATATCGGGAAGAAACGCTGTCAGAAAAAGAGCCAAAGCTCCTGTTTCATCCGAAGTCTGATGTCTTTTCTGAGTTTACGGTCGATGATTTTACCTTAGAAGATTATGAACCAATACGGCCGCAGCTAACCTTTGAGGTTGCCATTTAAGGGAGCGATAATTATGATACAATTACAAGAGCGATGTGCTATCAATATTCAGGATATCATCAAGGTTTACGGTCATCAAAATGTGCCGGAATCGGCGTGGGAAGAAATCCGGTTTCTTTGTGATTTGAGCATGGGAGCCGGAGACGGGATTCCCAGAGAGTTGACCATGCAGTTTGTAGCAGCGATAATTGAAATTATCTGTAACACTTGTCCAAAATACAAAGAGGTAAACAGAGCAGACGCCGTGAAAGAAACCTTGTCTAATTTGTTGTTATCCATTTACACCATTGGCGTAGACGCAAAGGAGATACAGGAGCCGCCGCAGGGCGTCTATCAGTGCCAAATTATGCATCAGCCAATGAAGAAAGAGGCAACCGACTGTTACGGCTTCCATCCGGTCAACGAGGATGACCAACTGGAAAACCGGTGTACCAACTGTCGGATGTGTATCCG
>CANQHU010000002.1 GCA_947623945.1 uncultured Clostridia bacterium
AGCAGTGTATACTACCCGAATTTAGTAATTTCAACTGTTTTAATAATTGATGTCTAAAAAAATGGGGAAACTTTTTGAGTAAAAGTATTGATAAAGTTATATATTTCTTATATAATTATATTAAATTAATTTGAAAGGAATATAAGTTATATGAAAAAACAAAGCAATAATCGTAATAATAATTTACCATTTTCAAATGAAACTAAAAGAATGAAACATGAATTTATAGAAATGATACAATCTATGCCAGATGATGAGTTTGAATGCTTTATTACTCTCTTTTTAGATTATGTAGAATATTTAGATTCTTTTGACGATGACTTGGAAGAATATTTTTATGATGAAGAAGACGAAATATTTGAAAATGAAGATTTACCTTTTTGAAATAAAAAATAATGAGCTTTCCTTGAAACAGGAAGGCTCGCTTAACTTCAAAATGCAAATATTTTTTATATTCCAGGAAAGTCTCTGAGTATGTCTAACAAAAAGAAAAATATGTTACAATTCACAGCCAAAATAAAAAAGCATTGGAAAGAGAGGGAATAATTTAACTATTATTCTCTCTAAGATAATATAAATATTGATGATTTGTATAATAGAATAGTAGAATTAATCGAAAATGCAAAAAGAAATGTAGCAGTAAAGGTAAATAATGAAATGACATTCTTATACTGGAATATAGGTAAGGATATAACAGAAAATGTACTTAATAATCAAAAAGCAGAATATGGAAAGTCAGTAATAAAAAAATTAAGTCAAAGATTAGTTATAGAATATGGTAGAGGTTATGGGGAAAGAAATATATTTAGAATGTTGAAATTTTATGATTATTTTCCAGATTTTGAAATTTTGTCGACACTGTCGACAAAATTAAGTTGGTCACATTTTGTTGAATTATTACAAATACAAGATAAATTAAAAAGAGAATTTTATGCAACAATGTGTGCTAATGAGTTTTGGGGAGTAAGAACTTTAAGGGAAAGAATAGGCTCTGCATTATTTGAAAGAACAGCAATATCAAAAAAACCAGAACAAACAATTATAAATGATCTACAATTATTAAGTAAAGAAAATAAAATGACTACTAATCTATTTTTTAGAGATCCATATATATTAGATTTTTTGGATTTAAAAGATACATATAGTGAAAAAGATTTAGAAAATGCAATACTTAGTGAATTAGAAAGATTTATATTAGAAATGGGAAATGATTTTGCTTTTCTTGCAAGACAAAAAAGGATAACAATAGATGGAGAAGATTATTATATAGATTTATTATTCTACCATAGAAAAATGAAAAGATTAGTTGTTATTGAATTAAAATTAGATAAATTTAGACCTGAATATAAAGGACAAGTTGAATTATATTTGAAATGGCTTGATAAATATGAAAAAGCAGAGGGAGAAGAATCACCTATTGCAATTATATTATGTGCTAGTAAGAATGATATGATGGCTGAATTATTAGAATTAGATAATAGTGGAATACATGTAGCTCAATATTTAACAGAGTATGTACCAAAAGAAATATTGGAACAAAAATTTATAGATAGTATAGAAAAAGCAAAAATACAATTAGAACAGAGAAACAATATAAATGATAAAACAAATTAAAAATTGTCGACATTGTCGGCAAAATTATAAAAAATTTCGCTTTGAATTTAGAAATAAGTTCAAGGCGATTTTTTTATGGAAATTTTTTATCTACAACATTAAGATATAAAATTATACTCCCCAACAAAACTTCAATACCCTATTGAAGAAAAGTTTAAGGATAATAAATATAATATAAATAAATAAATATAAAAATAATAATAAAAGATATTGTAATTATGAGCAACGAGATTATGAAAAGGAGGGGATTGAGTAGTTACTACAATAGCTACCAAAGTATTTTTGCTTGTATTACATCTTACGATAGCCAAGCTATCGACCATTATATGAGCCGAAAAATCGGTAAAAAATTTAAAAGGAGGTTATTAAATATGAGTTTTGCAATTATTAGAAACACAAAATACAAAAGAGAAAATCTAAAAGGAATATATAGACACAATGAAAGGAAAAATAAAAATTATTCAAATAAAAATATAGAAAAAGTAAGTAGAGTAAAATATGCAAAATGGAACAGAAGTGCATACAACTATGATGATGATAATACAAGTGATTTAGTATTAAAAGATAATATAAATGCTGGTTATAATGTAGCTAAAAGAGTTAGCAATATAGTTAATCCAGATATGATTAAAAGTAAAAAAATATTTGTATAGTTAGTATGCTTTGATTTAGTCAAGGTGTATTTTTTTACTCAAAAATTAGAAAGAGGTATAAAAAATGAATTTATTTATCAAGAATTTTGGAAAATATGTAGAATAGCAGTAGGTTGATAAGTTCATATAACTGAATTGATAACCATAAATAGCTATTCACAGGAAAGGAATAGGTATTTATATGAAACAAGAATATAAGATAAAAGAAATTTTTAACGAAAATGCAAAAATTTATAAATATGAGTTGCAAAATTTATATATAAATTGTATAATTCAGTTATAAATTGGATAGGAGGAAACCTATTGTTATTAGAAAGAGAGGTTTTAGATGATAACAATAGCAAATCCTGAAAAATATAGAGCAGGATTATATGAAAGATTATCCAATGAAAATATAGAAGTTCGGTAATGGAGAAATAGTTGTTTCAAAGGAAGATGAATTAGAAAGTGGAAGTATAAGCACACAAAAGATTTATCAAGATTTGGAAGATTATCAAGTCAAATATCATATTACTTGGAAGAATACTTTACTCTCAAAGGTGTAAGATTTATAGCTGTAAATGATGATATTGATACAGGAAATGCTGAAACATCAGAAGAAATGACACAATTTAAGGCATTTTTTAATGAATGGTTTTTACGAGATACTTCAAAGAAAATAAGAAATGGAAAGACACCAACAGAAATAGGAAAAATTCTAACTGATGAAAAAGTTTTAGTTCCATCAGAGATTTGTCGGAAATAACCATACAAGAAAGAACGGAATAAAACGAGGCTGGAATAGAAACACAGTAAAAAGAATATTACAAAATGTTGTATATCTTGGGTGGGTATCAAATGGAAATGTAAAGAAAATCAATTATAAAAGTAAAAAGATAATGACAATGCCAAAAGAAGAAAGAATTATTGTAAAAGGTAAGCATACACCAATAATAGATGAAGAAACTTTCAATATAGTACAAGATATAACACTCATTTACATTTATGTACGCCACATAGTAATAATTTAGAAAAAATAACAAACTATGTGATAGAGCAAATAAAAGCAAGATGTAATGAATTTTTAGATGAAAACAAGTATATGCAAGTTGCTAATTCTTCCAAAGATAAAATACTAAAAGATAGGTTTAATTTCAAAAATGAAATTCTAGTTTTAGAAAAGAAATTAAAAGACATTGATAAAATTATAGACAAGTTGTATGAAGATAAATGTAAGGGCTTATTTGAAGATGAAGATTTTACAAGACTTTATTCAAGACAAATTGAAACGAGAAAAGAAACTAACGAAAGAATTAAATGTTTGCAGAAGCAAATAGAAAAAGAAGATTCTTCGGTAGATATAAATAAACTTGTTAAAGATTTTGTAAATATGAAAGAAATAACAAGAACAATGCTCGTATCATTAGTAGATAAGATAGAAATATCAGAGAATAAAGAAATAACTATATATTATAAATTCAATATTTTAAATATGAGAAAATTAAATGATGAAGAAGAACTAATAAATGTTGGCTAGATAAAAAAATAGTCATAACAGAATATTATAACCATAGTAAGAGCAATCTTGCTTTTTATTTTTAAATATAGTAGAATAAAAACGAAGGAAAAGAGAAAAATAAAGAAAAAGAAGGAGGAAAAAACAGTGAACTTACCTGTAATAGGAATAGGAGAAAGTGACTTTAAAGGATTAAGAATAAGAGACAATTATTATATAGATAAAAGCATGTATATAAAGCACATAATAGACAATGGAAGTAGAGTAATACTAGTAACACGCCCAAGAAGATTTGGAAAGACACTAAACATGAGCATGTTAAAATATTATTTTGACATAAACTGCAAAGACAGTAAAGAATTATTTAAAGGGTTAAAAATACTAGACCAGGAAGAAAAATACACATCAAAAATGAACTATTACCCATGTATCTATATAACATTAAAAGATGTAGTAGATACAGATTATCAAAAAATGATATTAGACTTAAAAACTGCAGTATTAGATATGTATCAAGAACATATGTATTTGTTGCAAAGTGATAAAATATATGACTTTGAAAAAGAAAAAATAAAAGAAATACTATTTGGAAAAGAAAATGAAACAGACTTAAAAAACAGTGTAAAAGAATTATCAAAATACTTAAGTAGACATCATGAAAGACCAGTAATGTTATTAGTAGACGAATATGATGTACCATTGCAAAATGCATATGTAGAAGGATATTATGAAGAAGCAGTAAAATTTTTCAAAACATTTTATGGAACAACATTTAAAGACAATCAGTATTTAGAAAAGACAGTAATAACAGGAGTATCAAGAGTAGCCAAAGAAAGCATATTCAGCCGGAGCAAATAACTTTGATGTATATACAGTATTAGACAATGAATTTAGTGATGACTTTGGAATAACAACTCAAGAAATGGAGAAAGTTTTAAAAGACTTTGAAATAGAAGAAGATAAAGAAGAAATAAAAAGATGGTATGATGGATATAAAATAGGAGAATTAGACGGAATATATAATCCATGGAGTATATTACAATACTTAAAAAATAGAAAATTAATGCCATACTGGGTAAATACAAGTTCAAATGATATAATAAAATTAATATTGAAAAATTCAAGTACAGTAAAAGAAAAAATAGAAAGACTATTAAAAGGAGAAACAATAGAAGTAGTAGCAGACCAAGAAACAGTAATAGTAGGAATAGAAAATAACGAAGACAATATTTGGGGATTATTAGTAGGAACAGGATATTTAAAAATAGAAGAAGAAGTAAACATATCAGAAAGTAGATATAAAGTAAAAATACCAAATTATGAAATAAAAGCACTATTCCAGAACATAATAAGAGATTGGTTTAGAGACAAAGTAATAGGAAATGATTTAAACACAATACTAAAAGACTTAATAACATTAAACCTAAAAGAATTTGAAAAAAAGTTTAAAATATTAGTAGAGCAAATGTTTAGTTTTATGGATGTAGGAAAAAACACAGCCGAAAACTTCTACCATGCATTTGTACTAGGAATGTTAGTAGGGCTAAAAGATAGCTACTATGTAAATTCAAATAGAGAATCAGGAATAGGAAGATATGACATAATGTTAGAGCCAAAAGACAAAAATGCAAATAGTTTTATAATGGAATTTAAAGTATTAGAAAAAGATGAAGAAAAAACATTAGAAGATACAATAGAAAATGCAAAAATGCAAATAGAAGAAAAGAAATACGAAGACAACTTAAAAGAAAGAGGATTTACAAATGTAACAAAAATGGTATTTGCATTTTCTGGAAAGCAAGTAAAAATAGAAATAATGGAATAAAAAAATATTACATGTTAATTAGAAATTGATTACCGATTTATGATAAATTTTTGATGTTTAAAAGACCAAAAAACTATTAAATTTTGGAAAAAATATTGCATAAATTTAACAATAATAGTATAATAGAAAAGGTAGCATAATAAAATTATAGAAATAAAAATAAAATAAAAAATAATTAGAGAGGTAAAAAAATGGATTATTTATATATACTAAGAGAAGCCATTGTATGGATTATAACCATATTCTGGTTATACCAAATAATGGTAAGTTTATGCTCATTAGTAAAAATAAAAGACAAACCATTAAAAGTAGAAAAAAATCATAAATTTATGGCAATCATACCAGCACACAATGAAGAAGCAGTTATAGGAAACCTAATTGAAAGCCTAAAAAAACAAAACTACGATAAAGAACTATATGACATATATGTAATTGCAGACAATTGCACAGACAACACAGCAAAAATAGCAGAACAAGCAGGAGCAATAGTATATGAAAGATATAATAAAACAGAACAAACAAAAGGATATGCACTAAACTGGTTCTTACAACAAAAAATAAAAGAAAATGCTCCATATGATGCATTTTTCGTATTTGATGCAGACAACATCGTAGATCCAAACTTCATAAAAAACATGAACAAAAAATTATGTCAAGGAGAAGAAGTAGTACAAGGATACAGAGACATAAAAAACCCAACAGACAGTTGGATTACAGCAGGATATGCAATATTTTATTGGACAATGCACAGATTTTATCACTTAGCAAGATATAACTTAGGACTATCACCATTACTAAACGGAACAGGATTCATGGTAAAATTTGATGTAGTAAAACCACAAGGATGGGATACAGTAACACTAACAGAAGACATAGAATTTTCATTAAAAAGAATTATAAAAGGAAAAAGACTAGGTTGGGCAACAGACGCAATTTGTTATGATGAGCAACCAGTAACATTTAAACAAAGCTGGTCACAAAGAAGCAGATGGACAGTAGGACATATGCAATGTATAAAAGAATATACAAAACAATTAATAGATGCAACTAAAAAGAATAAAACAATGATGAACTTTGATGGATTTTTATATATTGTAGGAAGTATACCAATGTTTATAATAACATTAGTATTACTACTAACAAACTTTTTAATGTATGTAGGAAATGGAATGACAGGTGCAGAACTATTATTAAACATTATAAAATACGTTGTACCAACATTCTTCTTACCAATACTAACTGCATTAGCAGCAATGATTTTAGACAGAAGGCCAATAAAACCTATGATAAAAGGATTAATATGTTATCCGATTTTTATGGGTTCATGGTTACTAATTAACTTTAAATGTCTATTTAAAAGAGAAACAACATGGGAAAAAATTAATCACGTTAGAGACATAAAAATTGGTAATTCACAAGTAGTAGGAGAAGAAACAGTAGAAGAAACTATACAAATAGCAGGAAAAGCATAAATAAAAAAGAATTGCTCTATTTATGAAATGATAGAGTAATTTTTTAACTAAAAAAGGAGAACTAATAAATGAAAAAAAACATTATTATTGGAATTATAATAGCAGTTATATGTGGAATAATATTTATGTATCAAACACAAAAAGTAGGATTTCATGAAGACGAAGGATACACAATTGCATCTTCAGTAAATCCATATAATGGATTAATGAGCGCATATAAAAATAATGACGTTCCAGAAAATGAAAATCCAGTTTGGAAAACAAAAGAATACGTTACAAACTATGTAACACTAACCCCAAACAATTACCTAAACCTCGCATCCATCTATATGAACCAAGCATATGACAACCACCCACCATTTTTTTATTTATTAGTACATTTTTCAAGTATGCTATTTTTAGGAAAATTTTCAGTTTATACAGCATTTATAGTAAACATTATCGCATTTGCTATTAGTTGTATAGTTTTAAAAAAGACATTAAAACTAATAGGAAAAGAACATTTAACAATAGCAACATTAATTTTTTATGGACTTTCCATGGGAACCATATCAATGGTTATATACCAAAGAATGTATATGCTATTAAACCTATTTGTAATGCTATATTTTTACTATAGTCTAAAAATATATAAAAACGATTTTGTCTTAGACAAAAAAACAACACTGCAATTAGCAGTAGTCACAATTTTAGGCTTTTTAACACAATATTTCTTTGCCGTTTATGCAGCAATTGTATTTTTTATGATGTTAATAAAAATGAAAAAAAGCAACAATCAAGACAAAATAAAAAAATATTTTGTAATACATATAATATATGCAGTAATTGGAATATTAGCATTTGTACCAAGCATGTACCATCTATTCTTTTCAGGTAGGGGAATAACAAACTTATCAAGTGGAAACTACTTTGAATATTTTGGAAAATTCATAAATCAATTAGCATATGCATTTAGCATTAATACTAATTTGATTGTTGTATTGATCACTTTAGCATTATTTTTTGCAGGAATTATATACTTATACAAAAAATCAGAAGACAAATTTATAACATTATTAACAATCATTCCAAGCATAATTTACTTTATACTAATGGTAAAATTAACACCATTTCAAGAATTAAGATACATTATGGTAGTTATTCCTTTTATCGTTTTAACAGTATTTTTAATATTAGATTGTCTAATAAAAACAAAATACAAAAATCAAATTATAATTGAAATTTCAGTCATATTAGTAGCAATAGGAATGACATTTTCAACACCAAAATTTTTATATAGAAATTACAAAGAAATACTTAACATAGCAAAAGAAAATAGTGAAAAACCATTTGTGTATGTGTATGATAACTTCTTTAACCACATGCAAAGCATACCAGAAATGATGATTTATGAAAAAACCTTAATTATTGACACAGGAAAAAATGAAATGGATTATTTGGTAAAAGATGAAGAATTACAAAAAGAAGACTCATTTATCTTAAGCATTAAGTCATATATGAATAATGAAGAAATAATAAATAAAATAAAAAATGAAACAGACTTTAAAAACATAAAAAAACTATATTCATCTAAAGAAGATACATCTAATGAATCAAAAGTTCAAAATGAATTATATTTAGTAACTAAAACAATATAAAAAAACAAAAAAATACTTGCATTTTTGCCAAAAATTGGGTATAATATAAAAGAACATAAAATAATAGACTAAGGAGTGGGAACAAATCCCACTCCTAAATTTTGAAAAGGAGGCAGAAATGGCAAACATAGAAGAAAAAGTAGAAACTCTTGTTAAGCCAATAATCGAAGACCTAGGATATGAACTATATGATGTAGAATATGCAAAAGAAGGGAAAAATTACTTTTTAAGAATCTTCATAGATAAAAAAGAAGGAATAGACTTAAACGACTGTGAAAAAGTAAATGATGCCATAAATAACAAATTAGATGAAAAAGACTATATAAAAGAACAATACTTTTTAGAAGTCTCATCACCGCGGAGTTGAAAGAATACTTAGAAAAGACAAACATTTAGAACAAAACATAGGAAAAGAAATACAAATAAAACTATTTAAAAAAGACGAAAACGGAAAAAAAGAATATCAAGGAATACTACAAAACTTTAATGAAGAAGAGATTACAATAAAAGAAGAAACAAAAATAAAACGTAAAAATATAGCACAAATTAAAACAATTTATAATTGGTAAAGGGAGGAATGTAAAAAATGAAAGAACAAGCAATAGACAACAAAGAACTAATATTAGCACTAGAGGAACTAGAAAAAGAAAAAGGAATTAAAAAAGAGTATTTATTAGAATCTATAGAAACAGCACTAGTAACAGCATATAAAAGAAACTTTGACTCTTTAGAAAACGTAAAAGTAGAAATGGACAAAAAAACAGGAGCAACACATGTATATTCACTAAAAGAAGTTGTAAAAAGGGCAAATGATAAAAACTTACAAATAAATATCAAAGAAGCACAAAAAATCAACCCAGATCTAAAAGAAGGAGATTTCTTAGAAACAGAAATTGTACCAAGAGATTTTGGTAGAATTGCAGCACAAACAGCAAAACAAGTTATAATCCAAAAACTAAGAGAAGCAGAAAGAGAAATAGTATTCACAGAATTTAATGACAGAAAAGGAGAAATAGTTACTGGATTAGTCCAAAAAGCAGATAAAAACATTGTAGTATTAGACTTAGGAAAACTAGAAGGAGTTATGCCAGCAAAAGAGCAAATTCCAACAGAACATTATCATGTAAACGACAAAATAAAAGGATATGTTTTAAATGTTGAAAAAGGTGCAAAAGGAGCTCCACAAGTAATTGTTTCAAGAAGTCATCCTGATTTTGTAAGAAAACTATTAGAATTTGAAATACCAGAAATTTATGAGGGAGTAATTGAAATAAAAAGTGTTTCAAGAGATCCAGGAAGCAGAAGCAAAGTTGCAGTATATTCACCAGACCAAAACATAGATCCAGTAGGCTCTTGTGTAGGACAAAAAGGAGTTAGAATTCAAAATGTTATAAACGAACTACATGGTGAAAAAATAGACGTAATTGAATGGAATGAAGACCCATCTATCTATATTGCAGCAAGTTTACTTCCAGCACAAATACTTGCAGTAGACATCAAAGAAGAAGAAAAATTTGCACAAGTAATTGTTCCAGATGATCAATTATCATTAGCAATTGGAAAATCAGGTCAAAATGCAAGACTAGCAGCAAGACTAACAAATTGGAAAATTGATATAAAATCAGAAACTCAATTTAGAGAAATGTTAAAAAATATGCAAAGTGAAGAAGTAGCACAAGATGCAGAAACAGAAGAATAAAACTAAAATCATAACATACAATAAAAGGAGGACAAAACTATGATAAAACGCCAGCCACAGAGAACATGTATGGGATGTAATACAAAAAAAGACAAAAAAGACTTAGTTCGCATTGTAAAAAACAAAGAAAATGAAGTAACTATAGACCAAACAGGAAAGCAAGAAGGAAGAGGTGCTTACATATGCAATAATATACAATGCTTAGAAAAAGTTATAAAATCAAAAAAACTAGAAAGAATATTAGATATTAAAATATCAGAAGAAATTTATGAAAATTTAAGAGGTGTAATACTTGGAGGAAAATAAAAGAATTTTAGGTTTAATTGGATTAGCAGCAAAAGCAAGGAAAATTTGCTTTGGCGCAGATAGCGTAGAAGAACAAATAAAAAAGAAAAAGGTATTTTTAATAATTGTAGCTACTAATTCATCTGATAGAACAAAGGAAAAGTTTAAAAAACTAAGTGAAGAATGCAAAGTGCCAATTATAGAGCACGGAGAAATAGAAACTTTAAGTAAATCAATTGGAAAAATCAATAAAGCAATTATTGGAATAGAAGAACAAAACATAGCAAAAGAAATACAAAAAATAAATAATGGAGGTGAAATCATTGGGTAAGATAAAAATACATGAAATAGCAAAAAAACTAGGATTAAACAGCAAAGAAGTATTAGAAGCTGCAAAAAAACTAAAAATAGAAGTAACAAGTCACTTAAGTGGAGTAGAAGAAGAACAAGCAAAAGCAATTGAAAATACCTTAACCAAGAAAAAAGAAGAACCTAAGAAAGAAGCAAAAAAAGAATCTAAAAAAGAGGCAAAGAAAGAATCAAAAAAAGAAGAAAAAGCGCCAGTTATTATTAGAAGAGAAGTCATTATAACTAATGAGGAAGAAGAAGAAAAAGAAAAGAAAAAAGAAGAAATAAAAAAAGAAGAAAAGAAAAACAATATAGGTTTTGTAGAAAGAAAACAAAACAAAGATTACAATATTGTTTATCGTAATAAACCAAATAAACCAATGACAGTTAGTGAGTTATTTGGTCTTAAAAAAGAGGAACCAAAAAAAGTAGAAGAAGAAAAGAAAGAAGAAAAAGTAGAAGAAAAAATACAAGAAGTTCCAAAAAAACAAAAACAAGAAGAAACAATAGAAGTAAAAAAACCTCAAGCAGTACAAGAAAAAACAGAAAAACCACAAAGAAACCAAGAAAGACAATTTAATCAAAATAGAGAAAATAGAGATAACAGAAACAACAGAAATAATAATAACAGGAATCAAAATAACAATTTTAGAAATAATAATAACAACCGCAATGACAAATATGGAAAAAGGCCATTAGACGAAAAAGGAATAGAAAAGAACATAAAAAACATTATGTCTGCTGATGTAGTAGAAAAAGAATCAGTTAGAGAATATAATAGAGGATTAGACAAACAAAGAAACAACAACAAATTTGATGAAAACAAAACAAACAAGAAAAACAAATCAAGAAAAAATAATTTTAACGATTTTGACGAAGGAAAACTAAAAACATTAAAGCAAGCAAATAGACTATCTAACATGTTTGATAATGACCAAGAAGGTGGAATGCTTGACTATTATGACCTAACAACAGAACGTGGCAGAAAAGGAAAGAAAAGAAATAACAAAAACCAAGAAGAAAGAACAAAACAAAAAATATTCAAATTAACTGACATTGAAATTCCAGAAAGTATTACAGTAAAAGACTTAGCCTCAGAAATGAAAAAAACAACATCAGAAGTAATGAAAAAATTATTAGGCTATGGAATAATGGCAACTCTTAATAATGAAATTGATTTTGATACAGCATACTTAATTGCACAAGAATTTGGAATAAATGCAACCAAAAAAGAAACAGTAACAGAGGAGGACATCTTATTTGATGATTCAGAAGATAAAGAAGAAGATTTAGAAGTAAGACCACCAGTTATTGTAGTTATGGGGCATGTAGACCATGGAAAAACATCACTTTTAGATGCAGTTAGAAAAACAAATGTAATCGAAGGAGAAGCAGGAGGAATTACACAAGCAATAGGTGCTTACAAAGTAAAAATAAAAGATAGAGAAATCACCTTCCTAGATACACCAGGACATGAAGCATTTACAGCAATGAGAGCAAGGGGAGCGCAAATTACAGATATTGCAATACTAGTAGTAGCTGCAAATGATGGAGTAAAACCACAAACAATAGAAGCAATTAACCATGCAAAATCTGCAGGAATACCAATTATTGTAGCAATAAATAAAATAGACTTACCAGATGCCAATATAGAAAAAGTAAAACAAGAATTAATGGCATATGATTTAGTACCAGAAGAATGGGGTGGAGAAACAATATATGTTCCAATCTCTGCAAGAAATCACGAAAACATCGACCAACTATTAGAAATGGTATTATTACAAGCAGATGTATTAGAACTAAAAGCAAATCCAAACAAACAAGCAAAAGGAACTGTAATAGAAGCAAGATTAGACAAAGCAAAAGGACCA
This sequence comes from uncultured Clostridia bacterium, assembly GCA_947623945.1. Classification (GTDB taxonomy): domain Bacteria; phylum Bacillota; class Clostridia; order TANB77; family CAG-508; genus CAG-269. The sequence continues at coordinate 12,900 of CANQHU010000002.1, forward strand.
ATTGCTACTATGCTTGTACAAAGAGGAACTTTAGACGTAGGAGACACAATAGTTGTAGGTTCATCAATTGGTAGAATTAGAGCAATGAAAGATGACAAAGGAAAAACTGTTAAATCTGCAAAACCTTCTACACCAGTAGAAATTATGGGATTAACAGAAGTACCATCAGCAGGAGATACTTTCTATGAAGTTAAAAACGAAAAAATGGCAAAACATTTAATAGAAAGAAGAAAACGTCAAGAAAGAGAAAAAGCAATAAATTCAGGAACAAAAGTAACATTAGACAACTTATTTAGTCAAATGGAAGAAGGAAAATTAAAAGTATTGAATTTGCTTGTAAAAGCAGATGTACAAGGTTCTGTAGAAGCAGTTAAACAAGCATTAGAAAAACTAGAAAATGAAGAAGTTAGAGTAAAAGTCATCCACTCAGCAGTAGGTGCAGTAAATCAATCTGATGTTACACTTGCAAAAGTATCTAATGCCATCATTATAGCATTTAACGTAAGACCAGATGCAATGGCAAAAGAAATGGCCGAAAAAGAAGAAGTCGAAATAAAACAATATTCTATTATTTATCAAGCAATAGAAGATGTAGAAGCGGCAATGAAAGGAATGTTAGAGCCTAAATTTGAAGAAAAAGTAATAGGAAACGTAGAAGTAAGACAAACTTTCAGAATCTCAAATGTAGGAACAATAGCAGGAGGATATGTAATTTCCGGAAAAGTAGAAAGAAATGCTGGAGTTAGAGTAATCCGTGAAAATGTAGTTATACATGATGGACATTTAGCAACATTAAAGAGATTTAAAGACGAAGTAAAAGAAGTTGGAAAAGGCTTTGAATGTGGAATCCAAATCGAAAACTATAATGATATCAAAGAAGGAGATATTATTGAAGTTTATGTTATGGAAGAAATAAAAAGAAATTAAGGAGGAAAATAAATAATGCCAGAAAATCAAACAAGACTAGGTCGCATCAATGAGCAATATAGAAAAGAACTAAGTGTAATCATTGATCAGGATTTAAAAAATCCAAACGTAACAGGCATGATTAGTGTAACAAAAGTCAAAGTTACAAATGACCTAAAATACGCAAAAGTATATGTAAGTATCTTAAACTCAAAAAACATTAAAGATACTTTGGCAGGATTAAAAAAATCTTCTGGTTATATTAGAAGTGAATTAGCAAGAAGAGTAAACTTAAGAAACACACCAGAATTAATATTTGAATTAGATGATTCAATTGAATATGGAGCGAAAATAGACACCATATTAAAAGAAATTATGCCTAAAAAAGAGGGGTAAACATATGACGTTAGATGAGATTTTAATAGAAATAAAAAAAGCAGAAAGTATAGTAATTGTAACACACGAATCACCAGATGGAGATGCTGTAGGTAGCAGTTTAGCAATGAAACTAATGCTAAAACAAATAGGAAAAGACGCAGATGTCATTATTCCAGAATATAGTAAAATGTATAAATTTCTACCTTTAGCCGAAGAAATAAAAGAAAGTTCAAGTGTTGAAAAATACGATTTAGCAATTTCACTTGATTGTGCAAACATTAAAAGACTAATGGGAGCAGAATACTTTGAAAATGCAAAAAGTACAATCGTAATAGACCATCATGGAAGTAACAATATGTATGGAGATTTAAACTATGTAAATCCAGTATCTCCAGCATGTTGCGAAATTTTAGCAAGTATAGCAGAATACTTTGAAATACCAATTTCAAAAGATTTAGGAACTTGCATCATGACAGGAATAATAACAGACACAGGAGGATTCCGCCATGATGGAATAACACCTGATACATTTGAATACACAGCAGAACTAATTCGCTTAGGAGTAAATATACCAGACATCTATAAAAGAACACTAAGGACCAAAACAAAAGCAAACTTTGAACTAACCAAAAGAGTAATTGATAGACTAGAACTATTAGAAGATGGAAAAATTTCTTTTACCTATATAAACAATCAAGATGAAATAGATGTTAACAGTCAGCCAGGAGATCATGAAGGCTTAGTTGATATAGGAAAAGACATAGAAGGAGTAGAAGTTTCAATTTTTGTAAGACAAAAGAAAGATGTGGAAAATGTGTATAAAGTATCTCTTCGTTCAGAAGACAACATCAATGTATCAGACATTTGCCTTGTATTCGGTGGCGGAGGGCATGCAAGAGCAGCCGGAGCAGTAGTTCAAGGAAGTTTAGAAGAAGTAAAAGAAAAACTAGTGAAAGAAATAAAAAAATGGATGGATTAATTATAATAAACAAGCCCAAAAATTGTACATCACATGATATAGTAAGAAAAGCAAAAAAAATCTTACAAGAAAAAGTAGGGCACACTGGAACTTTAGACCCAATGGCACAAGGAGTACTTCCACTATTAATAGGGAAAGGAACCTTGTGTTCAAAATACTTAATTAATCATGACAAAATATATGATGTACAATTACAATTGGGAATAGCAACTGACACAAAAGACATAGAAGGAAAAATATTAGAAACAAAAGAAGTAGACAAAAAAATATTAGAAAAAGAATATATTTTAAATATATTTAAGGGGGTTATTGGCAAACAAGAGCAATTACCTCCTATTTATTCTGCAATTAAAGTAAATGGCAAAAAACTATATCAATATGCACGAGAAGGAAAAAAAGTAGAAATTAAACCAAGAAGTATTGAAATTTATAATTTAGAATTACAAAAAATAGATAAAACAAAAAATCAAATTGAATTTAGAGTAAAATGTAGCAAAGGTACATATATTAGAAGCCTATGTGAAGACATTGCAAAAAAAATGGGAACTATTGGTTATATGTCTAATTTAAATAGAATCCAAGTAGGAGAATTTAATATTTCAAATGCAATTACAATTGAAGACTTAGAAAACAAAAATTTTAATATTATTACAATAGAAAAACTATTTGAAAAAGAAGATAAAATTATATTAGAAAACGAGAAAAAATTAACATTATTTTTAAATGGAGTAAAATTATCATATAACAAACCAAACGGAGTGTATAGAATTTATTTAGATAAAACCTTTATAGGAATAGGAATAGTAGAAAATAATTTACTAAAAAGAGATATTGTAATAAAAGGATAATTATGCTATTATAAAAATATAGATTATTGAATTTATGTTCTAGAAGGAGATGATATTAAGTATGATTGATTTTACAAATGCAGTAGAAGAATTTAATAATTATAAGGGCTCTGAAAAAAAGAAAACACTAATATATAATAAGAAAAAATATTTAGTAAAATTTCCAGATCCAATAAGAAAAAAAAATAAGAATATATCATATATAAATAATGCATTTTCAGAATATGTTGGAAGCAATATTTTTAAAATTTGTGGATTTGAAGTTCAAAATACCATTCTTTGTAAATACAAATATAAAGGAAAAGAAAAAATAGTTTGTGCCTGTGAAGACTTTACTGATAACAACAATGTTTTATATGAGTTCGAAAATTTAGTACTAAGTACTAATCCAGATAAGAAAATAGAAACTGAAGTTAAAGATATAATTGAAGTTATAGAAGAAAGCAAGAATTTAATTAATAGTGAAGAAACAAAAAAATATTTTTGGGATATGTTTATTATAGATAGCATAATAGGAAACACTGATAGGCATAATGGTAACTGGGGATTTTTACTAAATAAAAAAACAGGAAAAATTACTCTTTCACCAATATATGATTGTGGTTCTTGTTTAAATCCAATGCTTGAAGATAATGAACTAAAAAAAATAAATGAGACAGAATTGAAAAATTTAAGCATAAATTGTTATTCATGCTTAAAAGAAAACGGAAAAAAATTAAATTACATGTCATATATAAAACAAATGAAAAATAAAGAAGTCAATGAGGCAATAATAAGAAATTTTAAAAATATAAATATTGATGAAATAAATAGTTTTATTGATACAATAGAAAGTATGTCAAATGAAAGAAAAAATTTTTATAAAAGTATTATTAATAATAGATATGAAATAATGGAAAAAGTATATAAAACGCTAAAAAATGTGTAATAAAAGGATAATCACTTTCATATATTTAAATAATATAGGAGAGTGATTTTTTGTATTGTATCCAAGAAAATGACAAGCCTAAATTTATATTTAAAACCTTTAATATTATAGAATTAGTAGAGGATAAAATAATTTTGCCAATTACAGGTGATGAAACACTTACATCTCCAAAAGCACAAAAATTAGCCAAAAAAACCAAAAAAATTTTAGAAAAAACTGTAAGTAAAAAAATTGTAATAAGCCGAAAAATTCAAAAACAAAAAGAATATGTAGAAATACTAAAAGACGAAGGCTTTGAAATAGTAGATGGAAAATGGCTATTTGAAGTACTTTCTTGCAAAGTACTAGATTATATGGTAAAAAGAAAAAAAATAAAAAAACAAGATGCATCTATTTCTATTTTAGTAAATAATCTAACGGAAAACATGTTAGCAATTATAAGGCAAATTGCAAAAGAATATAAAAGAGTAAACATTGTAACTAAGTATATGGAAAAATTCAAAAGAATTGAAGAACAAATATTACAAGAAGATGGAATTATGATAACAGTTGGAAACAATAAAAAAAAGGGACTTGCAAAATCAGAAATTATATTAAATGTAGACTTTTCATCAAAACTATTGTCAGAATATAACATATATGAAAATGCACTAATAATTAATATAAGAGAAAATGTAGCAATTACCAAGAAAAGATTTAATGGAATTACAATAAATAATTATGATATAACATTTAAAAACTTTGACAACTACGATTATGATAAAATGACAAAATATAAGGCTTGTGAAATGTATGAAGCAAATATAAATAAAAAACAACCTTTTTATGAAATTATGAAAAAAATAAAATCAGACCAAGTAGAAATAAAAAAATTGATGGGTAAAAACTCAATTTATTAATATCATCTTAAAAAAACATAAAAACTCTTTTCTTTTTAAGAAAAATGTAATATAATGTATTTGTCAAATTTCAAGGTTGACAAGGGGGTAATAAAATGCCAAACAAAAAGAAGAAAAAACGTAGTACAGAACATGAAAAAACTAAACCACATAAAGTAAATCGTACAAAGAAAAGTGGTTCCGAAGAAAGCACAAAAAAACCAAAAGTAAAAAAGAGTAAAAAAAATAAATTTTCAGCAAGACACCCTAAATTAATGCTAATACTTAAAATACTAATAGTTTTAATATTACTAGCATGTGTAATTGGAGCAGGAATTATTGTAGGAATCTTTTTTGGACTATTTGGAGATGACTTTGAAATATCAAAAGATGATTTAACAATACGTGCTTCAAACTCGATTATAGTAGATAGTAATGGAGCGGTAATTGCTGAACTAAGTGGTTATGAAAAAAGAAAAATAATAACTTTAGAAGATATGGCAGATTATTTGCCAAAAGCATATGTAGCAATTGAAGATGAAAGATTTTATGAGCACCGGTCGGAGTAGACTTAAAAAGAACAGCAGGAGCAATTGTTGGTAAATTATTTGGAAAAAGTTCTTATGGTGGAAGTACAATTACACAACAATTAGTAAAAAACCTAACAGGTGAAAAAGAAACAGAAGGAATGGCAGGTATTCTAAGAAAAGTAAAAGAATGGGCAAAAGCATTCCAAGTTGAAAGAATGATATCAAAAGAACAAATTCTTGAACTATACCTAAACATTTTATTTGTTGGATCAAGTAACTTACATGGGGTAGAACTAGGTGCAGAATATTATTTCAATAAAAGTGCAAAAGATTTAGACTTAGCAGAATGTGCTTTTATGGCAGGAATTAACAGTTCTCCAAATGCATATGACCCATTTAGCACAGAACCAGAAGCAATAGAAAAAATAAAAAACAAAACCAAAACAGTTCTTGATAAAATGAATGAACTTGGATTAATTGAATCACAAGAAGATTATGATGCTGCAGTTGCAAAAGTAGATGCAGGATTACCTTTCCAAAAAAATGAAACAGTAATCTCATCATCATCATATTCTTATCATACAGACGCAGTTTTAGAGCAAGTAATTGAGCAAGTAATGGAAGAAAGAGACCTATCAAGAGAACTAGCAGAAAACTATGTATTTAGTAGTGGACTTACTATTTATTCAACAGTAGACAATAATATCCAAAAAAGAGTAGAACAAGAAACATTACAATCAAAATACATAAAAAATGGAAGAGAAAAAGATCAACATACACAAGCAGCAATAGTAGTTATGGATTACAAAACAGGAAATGTTTTAGCAGTTTCTGGAGGATTAGGAGAAAAAACAGGAAGAAACTTAAATAGAGGAACACAATCTTTAAGACAACCTGGTTCATCTATAAAACCAATTGCAGACATTTCACCAGCACTACAAGAAAAAGTAATAACTGCATCAACAGTATATAATGATACACTTACAGACTTTAATGGATATAAACCACACAACTCAGGAGACTCTTATTCTGGCTTAATTAGTATTAGACAAATTATAGCGTATTCAAAAAATGTGCCAGAAGTAAAAATAATGAGAGAATTAACACCATCAAAATCAATTGACTATTTAAGAAACTTTGGCGTTAGCACATTAAAAAAAGCAAGTGAAGTAGAAGCAGGAAAAGAGAATGATGAACATTTATCACTTGCAATAGGTGGAGTAACAGATGGAATTAGCCCATTAGAAATGGCAGGAGCATATTCAGCAATTGCCAATGATGGAGAGTATATAGAACCAACATTTTATACTAAAGTAGTAGATTCTAATGGAAATACAGTATTAACACCAAACCAAGAAAAAAGAAGAGTAATATCAGAACAAAATGCTTATATTGTAAAAAGTATAATGCAAGAACCAGTAAAAACAGCAGGAGGAACAGCAACATTTTGTGCTATACCTGGAATGGATGTGGCAGCAAAAACAGGAACAACAGATAAAGATAAGGATAGATGGCTTTGTGGATTTACACCATATTATGCAGCAGCATGTTGGTTTGGTTATGATGACCCAGAACCAATTGTAGGATTTGGAACAAACCCAGCAGGTCAAATATGGGATGCTGTTATGACAGATATCCATAAAGGATTACCAAGTGCTAAATTTACAGAACCAAGTGGAATTGTAACACAAACAATATGTAAAGCAACAGGATGTTTAGCAACTACAGGCTGTGGAGCAACATATAGAGAAATTTTCACATCAGACAATTTACCTGAAAAATGTGAAGGACATGGAACACAAAAAATATGTTCAGAATCTAATAAAGTAGCAACAGAATTTTGTTCACAATATTGTGAAGTAAAAAATAGCCCTTATGGAGGGGTAGTACCAAAAGAAAGATTAAAACTATGGAGTCCATCAGGTGCATCTGCCGGAAAAGTAGAAGAAACATGTAATATACACACTAAGGCAAAAGAAGCAGAAAAGCCAAAAGAAGAGCCAAAAAACAATACAAACACTAATAAACCGGCAACAAATACAAACACAAGTGGAAATACTTCTAACAAAAATAATACTTCTAGCGGAAATACAAGTGGAACAGGTGGAGGACAAAAACCATCCACTGGTAGTGGAAACAGCACTACACCAAGTACAAATCAAACAAGTGGTACAAATTCGGGAAGTAAAAATCCTTAAAACACATGAGATGTGGAAAATATAAACTTTCACATCTCATATTAAAATATCAAGGAGGGAAAAAATATGGATATTTATTTTTATAATACATTAACAAGAAAAAAAGAATTATTTACACCAATCGATGAAAAAGAGGTAAGGATATATTCATGTGGTCCAACAGTATATAAAGATGCAACAATAGGAAATCTGAGAACAAATATATTTCAAGATGTACTAAGAAGAGTATTAAAATACAATGGATACAACATAAAACAGGCCATGAATATAACAGACGTAGGACATTTAGTATCTGATGGTGATGAAGGAGAAGACAAAATGATAAAATCAGCAAAAGAAGAAAAAAAATCACCAATGGAAATAGCAAAATATTATACAGATTTATTTTTTAAAGACTTAGAAGCGTTAAACATTGAAAAGCCAGAAATTATTTGCAAGGCAACAGATCATATTAAAGAAATGATAGAATATGTAAAAAAATTAGTAGAAAATGGGTATGCATATGAAACATCAACAGCAATTTATTTTGACGTATCTAAATTAGACAAATACCCAGTGTTATCAAACTTAAATGTAGAAAACCAAAAAGCAGGAGCAAGAGTAGATATTGATAAAGAAAAAAGAAATCCATATGACTTTGCACTTTGGATAAAAGCGCCAGAAAACCATCTAATGAAATGGGATAGCCCATGGGGACCAAGTTATCCAGGATGGCATATAGAATGCTCTAGTATGGGACAAAAATATTTGGGTGAACAATTTGACATTCACACTGGTGGAATGGATTTAATACCAACACATCATGAAAATGAAATTGCACAAAGTAAAGGAAAATGTGGAAAAATTCCCGCTAAATTTTGGATGCATGGGGAATATTTACTAATTGATGGTGGCAAAATGTCAAAAAGTTTAGGAAATGTGTATTTAGTAAAAGACATTATTGAAAAGGGATATAATCCATTAGTATATAGATTATTTAGTTATTCTAGCCACTATAGAAACAAACTAAACTTTACATGGGAAGCAATAGATGCAACATCAAAATCTTTGGAAAGATTAAGAAGTGGCTATCAAGCACACCTTCAAGGAACAGATGATGTTGAAGAAAAAATTATAGATGAATTTGAAAATAACTTTCATAAAGCAATTAATGATGATTTAAATATGCCTTTAGCAATTGGAGTGGTTTGGGATGTAGTAAGACAAGAAAAAAAATCTCCAAAATTTGCAAAATTATTAGAAAAATTTGATACTGTTTTAGGTATAAAAATTGACCAAAAAGGAACTACTAAAAAAGAATTGCCACAAGAGGTTTTATCTATAATAGAACAAAGAAAACAAGCAAGAGAACAAAAAGATTGGGCAAAATCAGATGAATTAAGGGATTTGCTTGAGGGTATGGGCTATGTGGTAAAAGATACAAAGGATGGAATGGAAGTTAAGTAATATAATTATAACGACTTTTAAGTAATTGACTTTTTAATACAAGAATTATATAATAGAAAAGTAAAAAAGCAAGAAGGGTGGAAATAAATTATGGCAGTATTATTACCAGGAGGAGCAGGTTTTATTGGAAGCCATACAGCAGTAGAATTACTAAAAGAAGGAAAAGAAATTGTAATAATTGATAATTTTTCTAATAGTAAGCCAGAAGTTTTAGAGAGTATAAGAAAAATTACAGGAAAAGATTTTAAATTTTATGAAATAGATTATTTAAATAGAAAAGATTTAGAAAAAGTATTTGAAGAAAATAAAATAAATAGTGTTATCAATTTTGCAGGTTTTAAAGCAGTAGGAGAATCTGTGCAAAAACCAATTGAATACTATACAAATAATATTTCTGGTGCTTTAGTACTATTAGACACAATGAAGAAATATGGTTGCAAAAAATTCATATTTAGTTCTTCTGCAACTGTTTATGGCGAACCAGAAAGAATTCCAATTACAGAAGACTGTAAAACAGGTGGAACAACTAACCCATATGGAACAACAAAATTGTTTATTGAACAAATATTAAAAGATGTATATAAATCAGATAATACGTGGGATATATGTATTTTAAGATATTTTAATCCTGTTGGAGCACATGAAAGTGGATTAATTGGAGAAGAACCAAAAGGAATTCCAAACAATTTAATGCCATATATAGTGAGAGTAGCAAATGGACAACTACAAGAATTATCTGTATTTGGAAATGATTATGATACAAAAGATGGAACAGGAGTAAGAGACTATATCCATGTAGTTGACTTAGCAAAAGGACATTTAAAGGCTTTAGATAAATTAGATAGAGAAGGAAAAGGCTTATATATTTATAATTTGGGTACAGGTACGGGCTATAGCGTACTTGATATGGTAAAAGCATTTGAAAGGTCAACTCGGAAAACAAGTTCCATATAAGATTGCACCAAAAAGAGCAGGCGATATTGCTAAATGCTATGCAGACCCTAAAAAGGCTAATGAGGAATTGGGCTGGAAGGCAGAAAAAACTTTAGAGGATATGTGCAGAGATTCTTGGAATTATATTGCAAAAAAATAATTTCTTTGAAATTTTAAAAAGTGTTCATTAAAAACCTTAAAAAGTGTTCATTTGGCTTAAAATAATGATGTATGTTTTATATTCTAGGAGGTAATAAAAATATGAGCTTGACTGAAAAAGGATATAGAAGAAGACTAATAGATGATAAATTAGAAAAATATCTAGAAGTTTTTGGTGCCATTTTGATTGAGGGACCAAAGTGGTGTGGAAAGACATGGACAGCACTAAATCATGCTGAAAGTGTTTCTTATGTTACAGAGACTTCTACAGAAAAATTAGCTTTAATAAATCCAAAGAATATATTCACAGAAAAAAGACCTCAACTTATTGATGAATGGCAAATAGTACCATCAATATGGGATAGCGTAAGACATGAATGTGATAGAAGTCATGATACAGGAAAATTTATTTTGACAGGTTCAACAACATTAAGGAAAGATAAAGAAAAAAAACAAGTGCACCATTCCGGAGCGGGAAGAATTGCTCGAATAAAAATGCAAACGATGAGCTTATATGAATCAGGAGATTCAAAAGGTATTATATCTATACGTGAAATGCTTGAAAATAAAGATATAAACAGAAATATAGGAGAAACAGAATTAAAAACGCTTGCTAATTTAATTGTTAGAGGTGGTTGGCCAGAAAGTTTAAATATAAAAGAAGAAAACTATACTTTAATACCAAAAAGTTATATAGAAGCAATATTAAATGTTGAAATTAATGAAGAAGAAAAAACGAGAGACAAAAATAAAATGAATATGCTATTAAAATCTTTAGCAAGAAATGAATCTACTATTGTTAGTAATAAAACAATTATAAAAGATATTGAAGAATATGAAACGAATGAAGATTTAATTACAAGTAGAACTACAATTGTTGATTATTTAGATTTTCTTGAAAGACTTCACTTGTTAGAAAATCAAGAAGCATATAATTTAAATTATCGCTCACCTGAAAGAGTAGGTAAGTCAGTAAAAAGACATTTTGTAGATCCATCATTATCTTGTGCTTGTTTAAATCTTAATGCTGATAAATTAATGAAAGATTTAAATACATTTGGTTTCCTTTTTGAAGCTCTTGTTGAAAGAGATTTAAGAGTATATATGAATTATTTGGATGGAAAATTATATCATTTTAGGGATAATATAAGTGGCTTGGAGATAGATTCAATATTAGAATTTGAAGATGGAGAATATGCAGCAGTAGAAATAAAACTTGGCTATAATGAAGTGGATAATGCAATAAAAAACTTACAAACTTTTTATAAAAATATGGTAAAAAAGCCTAAATTTATGTGTGCTATTGTTGGTGTATGCCAAGCGGTTTATAAAGTACCTGATACAAATATATATGTAGTTCCTATTACTGCTTTAAGACCATAATAGAAAGATTATAAGGCAAGGAGAAAGTAAAAATGGAAAATAAAGCAGTTATAATAAATAAATTAGAAAGCATACAAAAATGTATTAATAGAATAAATGAAGAATATGAAAACAATCCAGATAATTTAGATGATTACAGAAAAATGGATGCAATCGTTTTAAACTTACAAAGAGCATGTGAAATTGTAACAGATATAGCAATGTATATGGTATCTATGAGAAATTTAGGAATTCCTCAAACCAAGAAGGAAGCATTTGAATTATTATATAAAAAAAATTTAATTACAGAAGAAGTTTGTAGTAACATGAAAAAAATTATAGAATTTATCAATATTGCAATTCATGACTATAAAAACATAGATGATGATATTTTACAAGATGTTATAGAAAATCATTTAGGAGAATTAGAAGTATTTGCAAAAGAAATGTTAAACAAATAAGCAAGGAGGAGAAATATGTTAGACTTTAAGCAAGAAATAGCAGAATATATAGCAAAAGTAATAAACTTAAAACAAGAAGAAATAAAAACATATATAGAAAAACCAAAAGACACAAAAAATGGAGACTATGCATTTCCATGCTTTCGACTAAGTAAAGAACTAAAAAAATCGCCTATTGAAATTGCAAATGAAATAAAAGAAAAAATAAAAATAAATCCAGATGTAATAGAAAAAGTAGAAGTAGCAGGACGGATATTTGAACTTTTATGAAAATAATAAAAGATTAGCACAAGAAGTCCTACAAGAGATACAAAAAGAAGAATATGGAAAATCAAAAATAGGAGAAAACCAAACAATATTAGTAGAATATTCTTCACCAAATATTGCAAAGCCTTTTCATATTGGACATTTAAGAACAACAGTAATTGGAGCGGCGCTTTATAATATTTATAAATATTTAGGATACAATACAGTTGGAATTAACCATTTAGGAGACTATGGAACGCAATTTGGAAAATTAATTGAAGGCTATAAAAGATGGGGCAATGAGTACAATTTAGATGAAAATCCAATTGAAGAATTAATGAAAATTTATGTTAGAATTAATGATTTATGCAAAGAAGATGAAACAGTTTTAGAAAGTGCCAGAGAAAACTTTAGATTATTAGAAGAAAAAGATCCATATTGTACAGAATTATGGGAAAGATTTAAAGATTTAAGCCTAAAAGAATTCCAAAAAATTTATGACATGCTTCGGTGTTAAATTTAATGCTGTAATTGGAGAATCATTTTACATAGATAAAATGGACAAGATATATGAATTACTAGAACAAGCAAATGTATTAAAAGAATCAGAAGGTGCTCAAATTGTAGATTTAGAGGATAAAAATTTGGGAGCATGCATTATTAAAAAATCAAATGGTTCAAGTATATATGTAACAAGAGATTTAGCAGCAATTCGCTATAGAGCACAAAATTATGATTTTGATAAATGCTTATATGTAGTTGCTTATGAACAAGCACTTCACTTTAAACAATTATTTGAAGTAGCAAAATATTTAGACATACCAGAAAAATGCAAGCAAGGATTAAAACATGTACAATATGGAATGACAAGGCTTCCAAGTGGAAAAATGTCTACAAGAGAAGGAAATGTTGTAAAAGTAGAAGATTTACTTTTAGAATCAATTACTAGAGTAGAAAAAATTATTCAAGAAAAAAATCCAAAAAATATGGAAAACCAAAAAGAAGAAGCTAAAAAAATTGGAATTGGAGCAATTGTTTTTCATAATTTGGCAAATACTATTATTAAAGACCAAGTATTTGATTGGGATCAAGTATTAAACTTCCAAGGAGAAACTCGGTCCATATATACAATATACATATGTACGTACAAAAAGTGTAATAGAAAAAGCAGGATATATGCCAAAGCAAGAAGAAATAAATGTGGATAATTTACTTGACGAACCATCACAAAATATATTAAAATTGGTTTATGATTTTGAAAATATTTTAATACAAGTAACTGAAAAAGATGAACCATCAATACTTTCAAGATATTTGATTGATTTAGCAAAAACTTATAGCAATTTTTATAATGAAAACAAAATTATAAACGAAAATAAAGAATTGCAAGATGCTAGAATTTATTTAACATACATGGTAGGAAAAGTTTTAAAAACAGGTGCAAAATTATTGGGAATTGAAATGCCTAATAAAATGTAATAAAATAAAGAAATAGGAGGAATAGTAATATGGCAGGAAAACACGATTATGATGAGGATGATTTACCAAAAGCAATGAAAAAAGAGGGTAGAACATCTCGGAATAAGGACAACAAAATCAGAAACGAGTTCTAATGATAGAAAACCAAAAAAGAAAAAAAGTGGGTTAAAATTATTTGGAAAAATAATTTTAGTTTTAATAATTTTATTAGGTATTTTAGTAGGTTATATTTTCTGGTATCTTAATGATAAATTTGGAAAAATGCAACAAGTTGAAATAGATGAAGGAGAACTTCGGAATTTCTGAAGAAGTAAATTCAACCTTATCTGAATATAGAAATATTGCAATTTTTGGAATTGATGCAAGAGCAGATACATATAGCAGAGGAAATAGAAGCGACTGTATTATTATTGCAAGTTTAAATAATAATACAAAAGAAGTAAAATTAATATCTGTTTATAGAGATACTTTTGTGCAAATAGAAGGACATGGCTTAGATAAAATAACACATGCTTATTCATTTGGCTCTGCACAACTTGCAATAAACACTTTAAATACAAACTTTGATTTAAATATTAAAGAATTTGTAACAGTAAATTTTGATGCAGTAAAAGATGTTGTTGATAGCATTGGGGGAATTACAATGCCAATTACATCAGAAGAAGTATCACAAGTGCCAGGAATTAGTTCACCAGGAACTTATGACTTAACAGGTGAGCAAGCTTTAGCATATGCAAGAATTAGACATGCAACAGGAGGAGATTACAAAAGAACTGAAAGAATGAGAGATGTTTTAACAGCAGTTTTAAATAAAGTAAAAACATTTGATATTGGCAGATTGAATAATTTAATTGATAAATTACTTCCAGAAGTATATACCAATATTACATCAGGTGATATTTTTGGATTATTGCCAAGTTTACCAAGTTTTAAAATATCAGAAAGCATAGGCTGGCCTTATGAAACCAAAGGCATTACTTTGGATAGATGGTATGGTGTTCCAATTACCTTGGAAAGTAATGTAACAAGAATGCATCAAGAGGCTTTTGGTCAAACAGATTATACACCTTCTGAAACGGTTAAAAATATTAGTAATCAGATTATACAAAGAACTGGATATAGTAATTAAAAATAAAAGTATTATGTGTTTTTTAAAGAACATATAATACTTTTTAAATTTTCTACTTGATGAAAATAAAAAAATTGTAAAATTTTGTAAAATACTATTGAACTTTAAAATATATAATGATATAATTTTTTCAAAGTAATACTTAAACAAAATTAGTAGAAGGTACGTTTATGAATAAAAAAGTAAAAACTATATTACTAATAATATTTATAGGACTATTCATTTTCTCTTTCTATAAAATAGTTTGTTATTTTATAGAATCAAATAACAATAAAAAAACAACTGACAATCTTATAGAAAAAGCAATAGTAAATGTAGAAAATGAGGAAATCTATGAAGAAGAGGAAAATGAATACAAAATCCCTTTTACAGTAGACTTTGATGTATTAAAACAACAAAATAAAGACATAGTAGGATGGATTTATGCAAAAGACACACCTATAAACAATCCTGTTTTACAAAGTAATGATAATATGTATTATTTAAAAAAACTAATAACTGGAGAATATAATTCAGCTGGAAGTTTATTTATGGATTATAGAAATGACTGTAAAATGCAAAATGGCAATACTATAATATATGGACATAATATGAAAAATGGAACTATGTTTGGCAGTTTGCAAAAATATAAAAATCAGGACTACTATGAAACTCATAAACTTATGTATTATTTTACACCGGAAAAAAATTATTTAGTAAGAATATTTTGCGCATGCACAGAATCAACAAATTCTAAAATATACACATTTAATAATTTAACCCAAAGTATAATAGACAATATTATAAAAAAATCAAACTTTACAAGTGATGTAACTGTAACAGAAAATGATAAAATTATAACACTTTCAACTTGTGCCTATGAATATAAAGATGCAAGATATGTCGTGCTTGGAAAACTAGAAGAAATACCCAATGAGCAATCTTGATTTAAATGGTTTATATTTAAAATATAAAAATATATTATCTTGTTAGAAAATAAAGAAATCTAACAAGGGAAAAGAGGTAAAAAAATGAAAACAAAAACAAGAAAAATGTTAGCATTAATTATTTTAACAATAATGGTATTAACAATTGTACCAATTACTAGGGTTTGGGCAGAAACAGATGTTAAACCAATATTTGCAATCTCTAAAAATATCATTATGAAAAGAGATGAAACTTCTACATTAGATGTATCAGTTAATGAAAAGTTGGAATTTATAAGTTTTAGGACCAACTTAAAATATGATGCAAATGCTATTGAAATTACAGGAATTGATGAAGGAGAGAATTTTCCTAATAATGCAAAATTAGAAACAATTACACAAGAAATGGGAGAAAAAATAACTGGACTTGAAATTACGAGTACAAATGGAGAACCAATTGCAATTAATTCTGCACGACTTTTCGGAATTAATGTAAAAGCTAAAGATAATGCGAATTTAGGAAAATATACAATTAATTTGACTCAAGCAGAATTATTAAGCGATGATGATGAAAAGATTAATATTACACCCCAACCAGGAAGCATAATAATTACTGAAATGGATAATTCTAATGACAAACTCGAATTTAATATGATTTACACTGAAAAAATGTTTCCAGGAGAAGAACAGATAATTTCAGTTTTGGCTAATGATGAATTGAACTTTAGACTTATCTCTTCACTACTTTCATATGATGATGGTATTGAAGTAGTAGATGTAAAAAAGGGAAATGGTTTACCAGATGATGCGGAGGTTGTTCTTTACCATGATGGAATATTAGGACAAATTAATGGATTCGATATCCAAGGTAAAGGTGTAATTCAAATAGATCCAAATGAAGAACTCGTAAATATCACAATAAAAACATCTGAAAATGCTACACCGGGAAATGGGAAAATTGGAATTGATTGGAACGATATTCTTAACCAAGATTGGAATGAGGTAATAGCAGATAATATATCAGCTAATATTCAAATTATGCCAGAACTTAAAGGAATAGAATTTATAGATTCAAGAATAGAAATTAGTAGAGGTACAGAATTTAAAATGCAATATAAACTTACACCAGAAAATATATCTCCACTTCCAAAAATAGAATGGATTACAGCAAATAAAGATGTAGCAACAGTAGATAGTAACGGAATAGTAACAGCAGTAGGAGTAGGAGAGACAACCATAACAGCAAAAGTAGGAGAATATACGGCAACAGCACAAATAATAGTTACAGAAAAGCCAACTATAAAACCTATTATAGAAATAAGAAGAAATAAATTAGTAGTAGGAGAAACAGAACAAATAAATGTTAAAATAGAACCAGAAGATGCAGCAAATTTGATAGAGAAAATAGAATATTCATCAAGTGACCCTACCATTGCAACAGTAAACGAAAAAGGAATTATTAAAGCAATAAATCCAGGAAAAGTGAGGATTAATGCAATAATAAATGAAAAATTTGTAAGTGAAGTTGAAATAACTGTGACAAATCCTGATGTTCCAAATACTGGAGATAGTTCAATTACTTTATTTATTTCAATAATGCTAATTTCACTTGCTGGAATAGTTTGGCTAACAATTATAAAAAGAACTGGATATAGTAATTAAAAATAAAAAAATGTTACATAATAAATATAAAAAATTATGTAGCATTTTTATTTATGTTTATTTAATACACAAAAAAATCAACAAATATTCAACAAAATATTGCAAATCTTGACACAAAATAGTATAATAGAAAATGTGGATTATAGTCAAATACATTAAAATAAAGAGGGGAAAATAATGTATATAAAAATCAAAAGAATATTAGATTTTATTTTAGCAATTATATTATTAATTATTTTAGCAATTCCAATGTTAATTATTGCAATTTGTATAAAAATAGAAGATGGTGGACCAATTATATATAAATCAAAAAGAATGGGAAAAGATTTAAAAGAATTTGAATTTTATAAGTTTAGATCTATGAAGACTGCAAGAAAAGAATTAAATAGTAATTTGACACATGAACAAATGCTTACAAAAACAGGAAAATTTATTCGTAAGACAAGCTTAGATGAATTACCACAATTATTTAATATTATAAAAGGAGAAATGAGTTTTATAGGACCAAGACCTTGGATTCCAGAATATTATGTTTGGTTTACAGATGAACAAAAAAGAAGAGTAAGCGTTTTGCCAGGAATTTCTGGATTAGCACAAGTAAAAGGAAGAAATGGAATTAATATATTTAAAAAAATAGATTACGATTTACAATATATAAATAGAATAAGTTTTAAACAAGATTTATACCTAGTATTTGAAACAATAAAAACTATATTTTCTAAAGCAAATGCAGAAATAACAGAAGAAGGAATAAAAGAAGAAATAAGAAATTTAAAAGAAAAAAGAATACAAATATAAAAAAACCATGTAATACATTGAAAGGAAAATATAATAGTGGAAGAATTAGTAAGTATAATAGTACCTACATTTAATAACGAAAAATTTATTAAAGATACTATAACTAAAGTTCAAGAACAAACTTATAAAAATTGGGAAATGATTTTTATAAATGATGCATCAACCGACAATAGCAAATATATAATAGAAAAGTATATAGATAAAGACAAAAGAATACAATTAATTAATTTAGAACAAAATTCTGGTGTAGCAATTGCTAGAAACAAAGGAATAGAAAAGGCTAAAGGAAAATATATAGCTTTTCTAGATGCTGATGATATTTGGGATAGTATAAAATTGGAAAAACAAATTAAATTTATGGAAGATAATGAATATGCTTTTACATATACGGATTATCAATTTGTAAATGAGCAAGGTGAAAAAAAAGGAAAAATAGTAGAAGTACCTAAAACAATAAGCTATAAGCAAGCATTAAAGAATACAACTATTTTTACATCTACTGTAATTTTAAATGTTGATAGATTAGGTAAAAATTTGATAAAAATGCCTAATATAAGAAAAGGGCAAGACACAGCAACATGGTGGCAAATATTAAAAACAGGGATTATTGCATATGGATTAAATGAATGCCTATCTATGTATAGAAGAAGTAGTAATACATTATCTTCTAACAAGATTAAAGCATTAAAAAGAACATGGTATTTATATAGAAATGTAGAAAAATTTTCTGTAATAAGAAGTTTTTATTATTTTTGCTGGTATGTATTAAATGCGATAAAAAGGAGAATATGAAATGAAAAAAAAAATAGGAAAAAAATTTTTTGAACTATTAACAAAATTATCACCACATTTTAGCGCAATTATTCTATATATATATAGAACAAAGGAGATACCAAATTTAAAAAAACCAAAAACTTTTAATGAAAAAACAACGAATTTAAAGTTGAGTTATAAAGATAATTTATTTATAAGTAAATGTGCTGATAAATATGAAGTTAGAGAGTATGTGAAAAATAAAGGACTAGGTAATATATTAAACGAATTGTATTTTGTTAGCGATAATGTTGAAAAAATTAATTTTGAAGAATTGCCTGACAAATTTGCACTTAAATGTACTCATGGATGTGCGTACAATATTATTTGCAATAATAAAAGTGAATTAGATATTAATAATGCAAAAGAAAAACTACAAAGATGGTTAAAAGAAAAGTATGGCTTAGCAACTCAAGAATTACATTATTTAAATATAAGACCTAGAATAATATGTGAAAAAAATTTGTGCAATGAAAATGGAAAAATACCAATGGATTATAAATTTTATTGTATAGATGGAAAAGCAATAGGAATATTAGTATGCTCAGAAAGAAATATAAAAACTCATGCCGTAAAATTAAATTTTTATGATTTAAATTGGAAAGAGTTACCATATATAAAAGAAAAAGATAGAGGACAGTCAATGATCGAAAAACCAAAAAAATTAGACGAAATGATAAAATATGCAGAAAAATTATCTGAAGACTTCAAGTTTGTTAGAGTAGATTTTTATAATGATAATGGAAATATAATTTTTGGCGAATTAACATTTACACCAGCTTGTTGTTGTGCACCATATTACAGTAAACAAGGAAATATAGAATTGGGAAATTTAATAAAATAGGGAGAAAAGATGGAATTAAGAAGAATTGGTATCATAGGACATTTTTGTATAAACGGAAATAGAATGGATGGACAAACAGTTAAAACGCGTGAAATTAATGACTATCTTGAAAAAAATTTTGAAAAAGAAACATTAAAATTTGATACATATAAAAATAGTCGAAACCCTATAAAAATAGTAAAGAACACGTATAAAGTTATAAAAAATAGTAAGAATGTAATTCTTATAGTTTCAAGTAGAGGATATAAAATTTTATTACCTATAATTAATTTTTTTAATATATTCTATAAAAGAAAAATATTTGATTTTGTTATAGGTGGTAATAGGTATAAAATATTTGATAAAAGTAAATTTTTAAAAAAAGAAGCAAAAAAAGTAAACAAAATATATGTCGAATCCAATAAAATCAAACAAGAGTATGAAAAACGTGATATTCATAATGTGGAAATAATACCTAATTTTAAAAATATTAAACCAATAGATGAAAAAGAAATTAAAAAAAATATAAAAAAAGAAAAAATAAAACTTTGTACATTTTCACGAGTACATTTAGCTAAAGGAATAGAAGATAGTATAGAAACTGTAAAATTAGCAAATACAATATTAGGAAAGAATATATTTGAATTAGATATATATGGTGAAATTGACGAAAAATATAAAGAAAAATTTGATAAAATAAAAGACAATTTACCAAATTATATTACTTACAAAGGTTGTGTTAATTCTAATAATGCAACAGAAATATTAAAACAGTATGATTTAATGCTATTTTTAACATATTGGATGGGGGAAGGCTTTCCTGGTACTATAATAGATGCTTTTAATTCAGCTTTACCAGTAATAGCAACTGATTGGAATTATAATTTTGATATATTAGAAGATAATAGAACAGGAATAAAGGTACCATTAAAACAACCAAAGGAAGTAGCAAAAAAACTAATTGAACTTTATGAAAATCAAGGTGAAATAGTGAAAATGAAATATGAATGCTTAAAAGAAAGTAAAAAATACAATCCAAAGGAAGCAATGAAAAAATTTATTGTAGAAATTGAATAATAATAGTTTGCAGGAGGAAAAAATATTGAAAATTTTATTTTGTATAGGAAGCTTAGAAAAAGGTGGAGCAGAAAGAGTGATTTCAAATCTAGCAAATGATTTTATAAAAAATAATGAAATTGTTATAACTACGACTATAAAAAAAATTGAGTATGCTTTAGATGAAAATATAAAATTTTATAGTTTAGAAGATGAAAAAAAATTAAATGAACTACGACGATTAACAAAATTATATAAAATAGTAAAAAAAGAAAAGCCAGATGTAATAATATCTTTTTTAACAGGACCTAATTTTAGAATTTTATTATTAAAAAAATTTATAAATATTCCTACTATAATATCTGTTAGAAATGATCCTAAAATAGAATATGGAACATTAAAACGTAAAATTTTTATGAAAGTGTTATATCCTTTAGCAGATGGATTTGTATTTCAGACGCAAGAGGCAAAGAACTTTTTTTCAACAAAAATTCAAAACAAATCAGTTGTAATTCCAAATCCAATCAAAAGTGAATTTTTAAAAAGAAAAATTTATGAAGGTAAAAAAGAAAAAACAATAATTTCAGTAGGAAGATTAGAAAAACAAAAAAATCATAAATTATTGATAGAGGCTTTTTATGAAATAAGTAATGAAATACCAGAATATAAATTAATTATTTATGGAGAAGGGGCATTAAGAAGAGAATTAGAAGAAGAAATAAAAAAATTAGGATTAGAAGACAAAATTATATTGGCAGGAATAACAGATAATATTGCAGAAAAAATAGAAAAAGCTAAATTATTTGTAATGTCATCTGATTATGAAGGAATGCCAAATGCGTTAATGGAAGCAATGGCATTAGGATTAGTTTGCATATCAACAGATTGCCCATGTGGTGGACCAAAATTTTTGATAAAGAATAATAAAAATGGATATTTAACAAAAGTAAATGATAAATTTGAACTTGCAGAAATAATGAAAGATGTTCTAAAAAATAAAAATGATATGGAATTAAAAGAGATATCTAATAATGCAAGAAAAATGGCATTAACATTAAAAGAAGAAAATATAGACCAAATATGGTATAAATATATAACAGAAGTTATAACAAATAATTTACAAAAGTAATTTTAGGAGGAAAAAATGAATGGCAATATTTCAGATATAAATTATTGGATATTAAAAATAATATATGTTTTGTTTGGAATGTACATAATAATTATAAGTTATAGATCAATAAAAAAGAATAAAAAAGTTTCTATATTTAATTTTTATAATTTATATTATTTTATTGCATTTTGCATTACTCCATTCTTTTTTCTAGATGAATTAAAAAACGGAACGTATTTAAGATATTTAAAAACTACAGAGGAAAAGTATTACTATTTTGAAGCTTTTGCTACAATATTTGTATATTTTATTATAAAAATATCATATAAATTTTTCTTAAAAATTAAAACCAAAGAAAAAAAATATCACATTGATATAAATACAACAAGCAATCGCTTTTTTATAATTAATATTTTTTTGTTGATATTTGCTTGGATATGCTTGATATTATGGACATACAAATTTGGCTCTATTTTTGGAATCTTCAAATATGCATCAGATATCCGAGATCAGAGGCTAAATATACAAAACCCATTTGCATTTTTATCTAAATTTTGTGTGTTTTTTGCATTAACATCTTATAACTTTATAATTATATTGACAAATAATATTAAAAACAAATCAAAAAATATGTTATTAACACTAATATGTCTTGCACTATCTTTATTTGGAACTTTTATTTATATGATTAATATAGATAGTAGAGCATATATCGCAATATTTTTTATTGTATTAATGTTGTATTTTTTTGATAAAAAAATATTTAATTTAAAAATAAAAACATTTATAAAAGTTTTTGCTATAATTTTTTGTATAATTTTATTAGTATCTAATATGAATCAAATAACTGATTTTATAAAAACAGGTGAGTTTGTTAAAAGCAAGAGAAAAGACAATTTTTTTGTAAGAGAATATGGACATTTATATACAAATGGTGTGAATTTATTTTATATGTATGAAAAGGAAGAATATAATATAAAAATGCGCTTTATAGAAAATATTAAAGAAATTCCATTTGCATGGATTCCGATAAGTAAGAAACCAGAGAATATAAGTGATTTGAATGACTATAATACTTCTTTTTATAGAAATGCAACAGGAGAATTGCCGGTAGACATTGTTACAGCATCAATTTATAATTTTGGATATTTAGGATTATTTATAAATCCAATTATATATTCAGCAATATTAGCGATTATAACCAAAAAATTAAAAAATAGTCTCAATTATGATAACAAGATTGGCAAAATAATATATTATTATATAGGTGTTAATTTAGTAGGAAATTTTGTTACTTTTGTTGACATAGCGCCAATTTTAACAGGATATTTTGGTTTTATCATTTTTTATTTTTTAATTTATATTTTTTGCGGACGAAAAAGTTTTAATGAAAAATATAAAGAAGAAAATATATATGAAAAAAATATAGTCAATGATATGGAGAGATATATATGAAAATTATAAAGTATTTAAAATCACCATCAAAAATTATTTTATATCTAATGAATAAAAATTTTTTTTGGTGGTTAGATGATGAAAAATATCTAAAATTGAGATATAGACTTATAACAAAATCAAAATTGAATTTGGAAAATCCCGAGACTTTTAATGAAAAAATTCAATGGCTTAAAATACATGATAGAAAATTAGAATATACAAAAATGGCTGATAAATATAAAGTAAGAGAATACATACAAGAAAAAATAGGAAAAGAATATTTAATACCATTAATAGGGTTATATAATAAATTTGACGATATAGATTTTGAAAAACTACCAAATCAATTTGTTATTAAGTGTACACATGATTCAGGTGGACTAGTTGTGTGTACAGATAAATCAAAATTAAATATCAAAGAGACTAAAAATAAAATAAACAAATGCATTAGTAAAAATTTTTATTGTGAAGGAAGAGAATGGCCATATAAAAATATAAAACCTAGAATTATAATAGAAAAATATATAAAAGATGAATCAAAAAAAGGATTAAAAGATTATAAGTTATTTTGTTTTCATGGGAAAGTTAAAATGATATTAGTATGTTCAAATAGATTTATAAAATTAGAAAAGACTTTTTTTGATGAAAAATGGAATAGGATTAATTTAACAGAAGGAGAACATGATGTAAATATAACTTTGCAAAAACCATATAATTTTGAAAAAATGAAAGAATTAGCAGAAAGATTATCTAAAAATATGAAATTTTTAAGAGTTGACTTTTATGAAGTAAACAGAAAGATATATTTTGGGGAACTTACATTTTATCCAAATTCCGGATATGAAAAATTTGAACCAGATAAATGGAATAAAAAATTAGGAAATATGATAAATTTATATTTATAATTATAGAGGATATTGATATGATTAAATGCGGAATAATAAATTACAATAATGCAATAAATAAAATTAAAAAGATAGGAGAGGTAATACAATTAAAATAAATACAATTGTTGAAATAAGAGAGGAATGAAAATAAATGGCTAAAATTAGTATTGTAATACCAGTATATAATTCAGAAAAATATTTAAATAGGCTTTTGAATTCAATAATAGCACAAACATACAAAAATTATGAAGTGATTTTTGTAAATGATGGATCCACAGATAATAGTCTAAATATAATACAAGAATATGAATTAGACAACGAAAAAATAAACCATATTTCTATTGATAATAGTGGACCAGGTGTTGCAAGAAAAAAAGGATTTAAAATGGCTACAGGAGATTTACTTTTTTTTGTAGATAGTGATGATTATATTCCAAATGATAAGACTTTAGAAAGAATCAATCAAATATATGAAATGGAAAAATTTGATATATTATTTTTTAATACTATAATTAAACGAAGAAACAAAGAGAAGATAATAAATGCTTTTCGTTTAAACAATATAAAAACAGGAATGAATAATATCAATTATATATACTCTCATAGAGTTTCTCCAGCATTATGGTATAAAATTTTTGTGAAAGAAAAAATGAAATTAGAATTTTTTTGTGATTATAGAAATTATGAGGATTGTTATACTACATATTTATATTTAAATGAATGTAAAAACTTTTACTATACAAAAGAAATATTTTATTGCTCGGATAGAAATAATGAAAATTCAATATCAAAAAAAACAAATATCAAAAAAATGTATGATACAGTAGATTTATTAAAAAAAACATATGAAAAAACGAAACTAAAATTTATTTTCTCAAAAACTATTGCACTTTATTATATAGATTCAAGAAGGAGAATTGACAAATCAAATGATAATTTAAAAGAAAAAAAAGAACAAATAAAAAAAGTAAAGGAATTAAAGAAATATATCGACTTTTGGCAAATATTAAAAATGAAAATTCCAATCAAAGAATATTTAAAATATTTTTATTATGAGATGGTTGACAAAATAAGTAAGGAAGGTGAACAGTAAGCATATATATGATAATGCTTATCAAGACAAAATGAAAGTAGGAATTATAACGATAATAGATAATAATAACTATGGAAATAGACTTCAATGTTATGCGGTTCAAAAGGTATTAAAAAAATTAGGAGTAGAAGCAGAAACAATATATTATGGAAAAGAATTAAATATAAAGTATAAAGATAAGATAAAATTAATGAAAAAAATAATTAAAAGCTGCTATTTGGAAATAAGAATAAATCTAAAGAGATTTTCAAAATTTAAGAGAGCAAGGATTTTTTCTTTTTTCAATAAAAACATAAAAACAACAAACAAAAGAACATTATTATACAATAAAAATAGTCAAAAAAAATATGATTACTTTTTAGTTGGTAGTGATCAAATATGGAGTCCAAACTATGGCAGATTTGGTGATGTTGAGTTTTTAACATTTGTACCTAAAGAAAAAAGAATTGCATATGCTCCAAGTTTTGGAGTATCAGAAATTGCAAAAGAAAAGGAAGATTTTTGTAGTGAACCATTAAAAGAATTTAAAGCAATATCTGTTCGAGAAGAAGCGGGAAAGCAAATTATAGAAAAAATAACAGGAAGAAAAGATGTTGAAGTACTAGTAGATCCAACAATGATGCTAACAGAAAAGGAATGGATAGAAGTAGAAAAAAAACCCAAATGCTTAAAAAATGATAACTTTGTATTTTGTTATTTCCTTGGTACAGTTTCAGAAGAAAAATGGAAATACATAGAAAAACAGGCTCAAAAAAATAATTCAAAAATAGTAAAATTAAATGATAAAAATAATGAATTTTATAATATGGGACCTGCAGAATTTATATATCTACTTAGAAATGCTCAATATATATTTACAGATTCATTTCATGGCTGTGTATTTTCTATATTATTTAAAAAGGATTTTATAATTTTTGATAGAGAAAGCAAGAAACAATCTATGTATTCAAGGATTGACACTCTATTAGAAAAGTTTCATTTAAATGATAGAAAATACAAAGAAGAAAAAGAATTAAAACCAGTAGATTATTCTATCTCAGATAACATTTTAGAAGAAGAAAGACAAAAGACATATAATTTTTTGAGAAAAGCATTTGATATGCAGAAATAAATTATTAGGACAGAAGGTGATTAAAATGATTAATATAGAAAATAAAGTTAATTGTACATCTTGTTCAGCATGTGTTAATATATGCCCTAAAAATGCAATTGTTATGGAAGAAGATAAAGAAGGATTTAAATATCCAAGGATTATTGAAGAAAAATGTATTAAATGTGGAATGTGTTCAAAAGTATGTCCTATGCTTGAAAAATATAGCAACAAAGAAAAATATACTCAAAAACCTAAAGTAATAGCAGCATGGACAAAGGAAGAAAAAATAAGGCTAGATAGTACATCAGGTGGTGTATTTACAGAACTTGCAAAAGAAATATTAGATAACAATGGATATATTTGCGGAGCAATTTATGATAAAGATTGGACAGTAAAACATATACTAACAAATAAAATAGAAGACTTGCCTCAAATTAGAAGTTCAAAGTATTTACAGAGCAATATAAATTTAGTATATAGAGAAATAAAAGAAAAATTAGATAGTAATTATAAAGTATTAGTATGTGGAAGCCCATGTCAAATACAAGGATTAAATAAATTTTTAGAAAAAGAATATGATAATTTAATTACTTGTGATTTTATATGTAGAGGAATGAACTCACCTAAAATGTTTACTAAATATATACATAGCCTAGAAGAAAAATATCATTCTAAAGCAGTAAAAGTAAAATTTAAAAATAAAAAATATGGATGGCATAATTTTGCAACAAAAATTGATTTTGAAAATGGTAAAAAATATATACAAAATCGATACTGTGATTCGTATATGATTGGTTATTTAAATTATAATGCTTTTATGAGACCTTCATGCTATGAATGTAAATTTAAAGATTTTCCAAAAACAGCAGATATAACATTGGGCGATTTTTGGGGAATTGAAAATATTGATCCATCTTTAGACAATAACCAAGGAACTTCTATTATATTATTAAATTCTAAAAAAGGAGAAGAACTTTTTGAGCATATAAAAGATAAAGTGTCTTTTAAAGAAATTAAATCTAGCAAAGTATTTGATGAAAATGTATGTGCAAAACGTTCTCCAAGAATGACAGAGCAAAGGAAAGGTGTATTTGAAAATATAGATAAATTAAGTTATAATGAATTAAGTAAAAAATATTTTCCTACACCAACCCCATATATAAGAATGAGAATATATATAAGAGAAAAAATAAGAAATATAAAAAGGAGAATGAAACAATAAGATGAAAGTAATGAAAATAGGCATATATCAATATTTAAAATTATTGTTAGGAAGAAAGATGGAATATGCTAGAAATATTATACCATTAAAATATTCTAGAATTTATATTATGAAAAATGCTAAAATAATTGGAAAAGGTAGTTTAAAATTAGGACACAAGGAAAATCCTAAATCAAAACAAGAAACTAGATTTAGCATGGGAAAAAATTCTGAATTGAAATTGAATGGTACTTTTTCAGCTTTTTCTGGAACAGATATAAGAATATTTGACAATGCTAAATTAGAAATTGGTAGTGGATATTGTACTTGTGGAGTGCAAATAGTATGCTCAAAAAAAATAACAATAGGCGAAAAAGTAGCAATAGCAAGAGATGTTATAATAAGGGATACAGATGCTCATGATATTGTAGGAAAAGAACATAAAAAACAAAAAGAAGTTAAAATTGGAAATCATGTGTGGATAGGTAACAGAGCGATTATTATGAAAGGAGTAACAATAGGAGACGGTGCAATTGTAGCTGCAGGAGCAATTGTAACTAAAGATGTACCACAAAATAGCATTGTAGCAGGGGTACCTGCAAAAATAATAAAAGAAAATGTTACATGGAAATAAAAAATGGAGGAAAAATGGAAAGTAGAGTAAAAAATGCAACTAGAAACATATTTTCTGGACTAATTAATAAAATAGCAACAATATTAGTTCCTTTTATTACAAGGACAATTATGATATATTATTTAGGAACTCAATATTTAGGTTTAAATAGTTTATTTACTTCTGTATTGCAAATATTAAACTTAGCAGAATTAGGGTTTGGACATGCACTAGTATACAGTATGTATAAACCACTTGCAGAAAAAGACGAATATAAAGTCAAAGCCTTATTAAAATATTATAAAACTGCCTATAGAATTATAGGAATTGTTATTTTAGTTTTAGGAATTATTATATTACCTTTCATAGAACATTTTATAACAGGTGGCTATCCAAATGATATTAATATATATTATATATATGTTATATATTTAATTAATACAGTTATTAGTTACTTTTTATATGCTTATAAGAGTTCATTATTAATTGCAAGCCAAAGAAATGATATAACTACTAATATAAATACAATATTAATAATATTACAAAATGTAGTACAGATGTTATTTATTATATTTATGCAAAATTATTATTACTATATTATTATGTTGCCTATTATGACAGTAATAAATAACCTTATTACAGCTAAAATATGTGACAAAACTTATCCTCAATATATAGACAAACAAGGAAATAAATTACAACTCGAAGAACAAGAAAAAAAAGAAATTGCTAAAAATACAAAAGGAATGATTTTTTCAAAAATAGGAGGAGTTGTTTTAAGAAGTGTCGATAATATTGTAATATCTGCTTTTTTAGGACTAAGTATATTAGGATTATATAATAATTATTATTATATTATTACAGCTTTATTTGGTGTATTGGATATTATATTAAATTCTTTAAAATCTAGTGTAGGTAACTCTATTGTTTTGGAAACCAAAGAAAAAAATTATAAAGATTTTGTTAAATTCAACTTTTTATATGTATGCATTATATCATGGATGACATTAGCACTGCTATTTTTAACACAAGATTTTATAAGATTATGGGTAGGAGAAAGTTATTTATTACCTAATTATATTATAATACTATTTGCTATTTATTTCTTTATACATAAATGGTGCGATATATTGTATGTATATCAAGAAGCAAAAGGACTATGGTGGGAAAATCGATATGTTCCTTTAATAGCTGCTATTGTAAATTTGGTAATAAATATTATACTAGTTAATATTATAGGATTGCCAGGAATATTAATATCAACAATAATAAGTGTATTATTTATTTATGATTTGGGCTATGCTAAAGTATTATTTGGAAAATATTTTAATATTAAAGGTGAATTTACAAAATATATTATAAGACAATTGAAGTATCTTATTGTCGTAATAGTTGTAGGGACTATCAATTATCTTATATATTTGATGATCAATAATATAATTAGCAATTTAATTATTAGATTTTGTATAAAAATAATTTTAACAGTTACATTTTCTACTACTTTGCTATATTTAGTCTTTCGAAAATTTGAAGAATATAAAGATGTTAGCCAATTTATAAGTAATATAATATTAAGGTTGGAACAAAATAATAAAATTGTAAAAAAGATAATGAAAATATTAAATCCAATAATATATTTTTTAAATGAATTTGGACGAAAAAAAATTAATGAGATTGGAATACCACTCAATCAACCAGAAAGTATACAAAAAGAAAGTAAAGTAAAAAAGATTGAAGAAATAAAAATAAAAGATGAAGAAAACAATTACAAATGGGTTGGAGGAATATATTATAACAATAGTATGTATTGTATTCCAAATAGCATAGATACTTTTTTAAAATTAGATTTAAATACTAATGAAATAAGTTTTATAAAGTTTAATACAATAAGATTAAATAAATTTAATTGGAGTGGAGGATGCATTTATAAAGATAAAATATATGCATTTCCACGAAAAGCAAATACTCTATTAGAATTAAATCCAAAAGAAGATACCGTAAAAGAAATATATTTGCATACTAATTATGAACAAGAACATCATTATGGTGGAGTATGTACCAGAGATGGCATTGTATATCAACCACCTAGAAACAATAATACTATATTAGTTATTAATTTAAACGATTTTTCAACTCGAGAAATTAAAATTGGAGGAAATTTATGTAGATATAGATATTTAACAGGTATACAAGTACCTACTACTGACTTAATCTATTTTTTCCCAGAAAGAGGAGAAAGAATATTAGTGTTAAACCCTAAAGATGAAAAATTTTATTTTGTAGGTAATAAGTTAAAATGTATGGTATTTGATGTAGCAATAGGAATAGATGGAAACTTATATGGATTTTCAGGATATGAAAAAGGAATATTAAAAATCGATACTAGAACTCACAAAGCAGAGATGATTTGTCAACAAATTGAGGGGGGGTGCTACGGAAGCAAATTAGGAGTTAATGGAAAAATTTACGGAATACCAGGAAATGGAAACCATATTTGGGAATTTGATGTAGAAAAGCAAGAAGTAAAACAAATATACAAAGTACAGGAAAATATTAATGCAAAATGTGCAGGAGGAATTATTGCAAAAGATGGATGCATATATACAGTACCAGCATTTGGAACAACAATTTATAAAATTGTGTTTGATAATCAAAAAAATATAAAAGATAATGAAATAAATTCAATTTATTTTAGTGATAATTATTAAGTGATAAAGGAGATAAAAATGTTAAAAAATGCACTAAAAAACCTTGTAAGTTACATAAAAAGCGGGGGGGGGGGTAACCCATCTAGAAATAAAACAAATACATAGTGAAAAATTATTAGAAGGCAAAAATATAGTAATTACAGGGGGAACCTCTGGAATAGGATATGAAATAGCTAAAAAAGTGATAGATTTAGGTGGCAAAGTATTAATTACAGGCAGAAAAAATGAAACTTTAAAAAAAGTAGAAGAAGAACTACGTTGCAAAGCATTAGAATGGGATATTTCGGATTTAAAATTGGCAAAGACAAAAGTAGAAGAAATTGTTAAAATTTTTGATGGAAGAATTGACTGCTTTATTAATAATGCTGGTATATATACAAATACATTATTTTGTAATTGTAATATTGATCAGTGGAAAAAAGTAATAGATACTAATTTGAGTGGACTTTATTTTGCAACAAAGGAAATAGTAACACAATGCTTTGAAAAATTACAAAATGGTAATATTATTATGATAGCATCAATAGAAGGTATACGAGGAAATACTGGACCATATGGAATATCTAAGTCAGGAGTGATTCATTTAACACATTCACTTGCAAAAGACTTATTAAGTAAAAATATAAGAGTAAATGCAATTGCACCTGGGATGACATGTTCAAATATAAATGCAATTAAAGATAATGATAATGTATATAGAGATTTTTTAAAAGGCAAAAGAGTATTATCAGCAAAAGAAATTGCCGATATTGCAGTTTTCTTAATTAGTGATTCATCACAGTGCATTACTGGACAAATAATATCTTGTGATAATGGAGAAACTTTAATATAGATAAACCTTAATCTACTTTTTAGCGACTAATAGTAATAAAAAAGGAGTTAAAAGTATGTTAAAAAAAACAATTAAACACTTTAAAGAATATATTAAAAATGGTGGAGTAACTTATTTAGAAATTAAGCAAATACATAGTGAAAAATTATTGGAAGGAAAAAAGGTAGTAATTACCGGAGGAACATCTGGAATAGGATACGAGATAGCTAAAAAAGTAGTAACTTTAGGTGGAAAAGTATTAATTACAGGTAGAGACATTGAAAAGTTAAATAAAGTGAAAAAAGAATTAAATTGTGAAATATTAGAGTGGGATATTTCAGATTTAGAATTGGCAAAACCAAAAGTCGAAGAAATAGTCAAAATGTTTGATGGAAAAGTTGACTGCTTTATTAATAATGCTGGAATTTATAAATTTTTACAATATTATAATTGTGGTATAGAAGACTGGAATAACATAATGAATACTAATTTAAATGGACTTTATTTTGCGACTAGAGAAATGGTTGTACAATGCTTTGAAAAAGAAGGAAAAGGAAATATTATTATGATGGCATCAATGGCAGGAATACGAGGTAATGATGGACCATATGGAATATCAAAAGCGGGTGTAATTCATTTTACTCGCTCATTAGCAAAAAAATTATTGAATAAAAATATAAGAGTGAATGCACTTGCACCTGGAATTACATCATCTAATATTAATCCAATAGATGATAAGGGAAATATATATATGGAAAATTTAAAAGGTAAAAGAATATTATCAGCAAAAGAAATTGCCGATATTGCAGTTTTCTTAATTAGTGATTCATCACAATGTATTACTGGACAAGTAATATCTTGTGATAATGGAGAAACTTTGATATAAAAATAGAAGCAAAATATAAAAAGGAGGAAAACAAAATGAACGAAACCCTTGCGACTGTACACACACACACACACACACACACACACACACACACACACGGGGATGATTTAAAAAATAATAAGAATAAAAAAATCTATATAGAAATATTAAGATGCATTTCAGTATTTTTTGTAATATTTAATCATACTGGAACATTAGGATTTCATCATTATGCAGTAACAGAAAATGGTATTTTATATATTTTTTATTTAACTATATCAATTCTATGCAAAGTAGCTGTACCAATATTCTTTATGATTTCAGGAGCATTATTATTATCAAAAGAAGAAGATATAAAAACACTATATAAAAAAAGAATTTTAAGAATTGTTATTGTTATCTTAATTGCATCATTCGTACAATATTTAGATAGTATAAAAAATGATTTTACAATTTTCAATTTAGGAATATTTTTTAAAACAATTTATACGAAAGAAATAATAACTTCATATTGGTTTTTATATTGCTATCTTATTTTTTTAGTGTTATTGCCTTTTCTAAGAACTTTAGTAAAAAATATGAAAAATGAACATTATTACTATTTATTTGGTATTTATATAATATATCAAATTATTGTACCTGTTATTAATCAAATATTTGATATTACATTAGCAGAAAACTTAAATATATTTATATTAGAAAGTAATATATTTTATCCATTGTTAGGATACTTTTGTAGCAATATATTGGATTTAAACAAAATAAACAAAAAAATAATTCTACTTTTTTCAATTACAGTATGTATATTACTGATGATGGCTAATATTTTAACTATAGCTGAAGTAAGAAAGACAGGCAATCCAGATACAGAAACATATTTTCAATATGGGGAAGCATTTGTAGCAATGTATACATATATTTTAATAAAAAAAGTTTTTGAAAATAAAAAATTACCTAAATATATTAATAAAACAATATTAATTATAGGTGAAAATAGCTTTGGAATTTATTTAATAGGAAGCATAATAAGAAGATTGATTGGAAGCAAAATTATGACAATTTTAGCACCTTATGTTACAGCAATTCCAGCAACTATTATAGGTTGTTTATGTATTATAGCTATTTCGACAGTTATAACAATGTTACTTAGAAAAATTCCTTATGTAAAAAAACTTATATAAATTAGGAAAAGAGGTGAAAATTAATGACTACATATTTTATTACAGGAGGAGCAGGATTTATAGGTTCAACCCTAAGTGAAAAATTATTGAAAAAAGAATATAAGGTTATTGTAATAGATAATTTTTGTGACTTTTATAATCCCAAAATAAAAGAAAATAACATTAAAGATTTAGAAAAACACGAAAATTTTAAAATATATCGAGCAGATATACGAGATAGACAAGCAATAAAGAAAATATTTGATGAAAACAAAATTGATATCGTAATGCATTTAGCAGCAATGGCAGGTGTAAGACCATCAATTGAAAATCCAATTTTATATCAAGAAGTAAATTGTATGGGAACACAAAACATATTAGAAGAAATGAAATCACATGGTGTTAAAAACTTAGTTATGGCATCATCAAGTAGTGTATATGGAAATTGTAAAGAAGTACCTTTTAAGGAAAATATGATTGTAGATTTTGCAATTAGCCCATATGCAGCAACTAAAAAAGCCAATGAAGTAATGACTCATGTATATCATAAATTATTTGATATAAATGTTATGATGCTTAGATTTTTTACAGTATATGGACCAAAACAAAGACCAGACTTAGCAATTAATAAATTTACAAGATTAATGTTGAATAATGAAGAAATACCAATGTTTGGAGATGGAACAACTTCAAGAGATTATACATATATTGATGACATTGTAGATGGAATAATAAAATCTTGTAATTACTGTATAGAAAATAAAAACGTATATGAAATAATAAATTTAGGCAATTCATCTCCTATATCGCTAAAAGAGATGATAAATAAAATAGGACAAGCTTTGCGGTATAGAACCTAAGATAAAGCAATTACCAATGCAACCAGGAGATGTAGAAAGAACATATGCAGATATTTCAAAGGCAAAAAAATTAATAGCGTACAAGCCTAAAACAAGTTTTAAAGAAGGAATACAAAAATTTGTTGAATGGTATCAAGAAAATAGAAAATTATATGAATAACAGGAAGGAGAATATAATTTATGAAACAATATAAAATAGCAGTAGCAGGAACAGGATATGTAGGATTAGTAGCAGGAGTATGTTTTGCAGAAAGGGGACATCAAGTAATTTGTGTAGATGTAGATGAAAACAAAGTACAAAAAATGAAAGATGGAATATGCCCAATTTATGAAGAGGGATTGCAAGAATTAATGCAAAAAAATTATAAAGCAGGTAGGATTGATTATACAACAGATTATCAATCTGCATATAAAGATGCAGATGCAATATTTATAGGTGTAGGAACACCAGAACAACCAGATGGCTCAGCAAATTTAAGTTATGTAGCAACAGTATCAAGACAAATAGCAGAAAGTATAGAAAAAGATTGTTTAGTAGTAGTAAAGTCAACTGTGCCAATAGGAACAAATGATAAAGTAGAACAATTTATAAAAGACTCATTAGTACATGATGTTAAAGTAGAAGTAGCAAGCAATCCAGAATTCTTATCACAAGGAAGAGCAGTTAAAGATACATTAGAAGCAAAAAGAATAATAATTGGAACAGAAAGTAAAGAGGCAGAAAAAAAATTAATGGAAATTTATGAACCATTTAATTTGCCAATAGTTTCAGTAAGTAGAAGAAGCGCAGAAATGATAAAATATGCATCAAATGACTTTTTAGCATTAAAAATATCATATATGAATGATATAGCAAACCTTTGTGAATTAGTAGGAGCAAATATAGAAGATGTAGCAAAAGGAATGAGCTATGATCCAAGAATTGGAGAAAAGTTTTTAAATGCAGGAATAGGATATGGAGGTTCTTGTTTTCCAAAAGATACCAAGGCACTTAAATATTTAGCCAAACAATATGGATATAAATTAAGAACAGTAGAAGCTGCAGTAGATGTTAATGCAGAACAAAAAACAAAATTATATAAAAAAGCATGTGATAGATTAATAACATTTAATGGACTAAAAGTAGCAGTATTGGGATTAGCATTTAAACCAGGAACAGATGATTTAAGAGAAGCACCATCAATAGACAACATAGAATTATTATTAAAGCAAGGTGCAAAAATCTATGCATATGACCCAGTAGCAGCAGAAAATTTTGAAAAAAGATATCGGAGAACAAATAGTTTATGTAAAAACACCTGAAGAAGCACTAAAAGATGCTAATGTATGTTTTGTTTTTACAGAATGGAAAGAAATAAAAGATATAAAACCAAAGCAATATAAAGAGTTAATGAAAACACCATTAGTATATGATGGAAGAAATATTTACAACTTGAAAGATATGGAAGATGAAAATGTTGAATATTATTCAATTGGTAGATAAAAAACGTAATAATTGCAAATTTTTTAAATACATGGTATTTACAAAAAAACTAAAATATGCAATAATATAGACACATAAAAAATCTAGGAGGTTGAAATAAGCAAAATGGAAGAATTAGACGTAGCAAATATATTTTTAACGATACGCCAGAAAAAGAAAATTATAATTGCAATATTATTGATATCTATATTAGTAGGAATAATGTATTCATTTTTAATTGTACAACCAAAATATGAAACAACATGTAAAATATTAGTCGAAAAAGCAGAAGAATCAATAGTAGAATTAATTGACTCAAACGATGTGTATAATGATATAATTAATAATGTTAATATTCAAAATTTAAGTATAGAAGAACTAAAAAATGATGTTATTGAATTAGAATATACAACAAAAAATAAAACAATTGATATTAATGTAAAAAATGGAAATAAAGAAGATGCACAAAAAATTGCGAACGAAACGTGCAATATATTAATAACAAAATTAGATGAATTATATAATATGAAAAATAATAAAATAATAGAGCAACCTAGCTTACCTGAAAATCCATATAACGTTGACCATATAAGAGATATTGGTATTTCATTGTTAATAGGAATTGTTTTATCTTTCTTATATGTTATAGTGTATTGCTCTTATAATGAATCTATAAGAAATCGCGAAGAAATTGAAAATGCTACTGATATGAAAGTATTAGGAGTTGTTCCTATACAAAAAAGTCCAGAGACTACTAGTTATTTTTTAAAAAATTTAAGAACAAATATAGAATTTAATAAAAACAATCCTAAACCTAAAAGTTTATTAGTTACCAGTTTTACACAAGAAGAGGGAAAAAGTTACATAGCATCTAATTTAGCCATTAGTTTTGCACAAACAGGTAAAAAAGTTCTTCTAATAGATGGCGATATGGTAGAGGGAACACAACATGATTGCTTTAAAGTAGACTCTAAAAAAGGCTTATCAGATGTATTAAATAAAATTAATGATTTAGATAAAATAAATTTAGAAGAATATACAAAAAAGACCAAAATAGAAAATTTATCTATAATAACATTAGGAGATAAAGTAACAAATTCATCAGAATTATTAATGTCAAGTAAATTTAATGAATTATTAGACAAATTAAAAGAAAAATTTGACTTAATAATATTTGACAGTACACCAAGTTTAAATATAAGTGATTCAGTAATATTATCTAGTTATGTAGATGCAAGTTTAATAGTGGCTGAATATAATAAAACTAAATTACAAGATTTAATAAAATTAGAAAATAGCATAAAAAATGTTGGTGGAAAAATAACAGGAGTTGTTATGAATAAAATGCCAATAAAACACAAAGAATGTAAGACACTTGATAAATATAGTAATAAATAATAGGTAATATAAAAGTAACTAATTATAAAAAAAGTAATATAAATATTGACACAAAAAAAACGTTATGTTATCATTATATCAATTATTTTGATATGGAGGTAGCATAATATATGAATTCAATATTTAAAACAGATTTTTATAGGGTAACTAATGGAAAAAAATATACTTTTTTCAACTTTATTAAGTATTTTATTAGGAATCATGAAGTTCGCTTTTTATATTTTTATAGGCACCAAAACATATGTAATAAATTGTTTTTAAGAAAAATGAAAATAAAATATGGATTAGAAATTAATTCTAATAATATTGGAGCAGGATTTTGTTTAGGACACCCATATTTAATAACAATAAATCCGAATGCCATTATTGGAAAAAATTGTAATATCCATAAAGGTGTAACAATTGGACAGGAAAATAGAGGAAAACGTAAAGGAAGTCCTAAAATAGGAAATGAAGTGTGGATAGGAATTAATGCAACTATAGTAGGAAATGTAAATATAGGAAATAATGTTTTAATTGCTGCAAATTCTTTTGTGAATTGTGATATTCCATCAAATTCAATTGTATACGGAAATCCATGTATAATAAAAGCGAACGAAAATGCTACCAAAGGATATATAAATTATATTGAGTCCAAATAAATTATTAGAATAACTATAAACTATTTATAAGAAATCAATTGGGAGAGTAGTAAATGGCAAGAACAATTTTTAGAATTATATTAATTACTTTATTATGTTTAACATTTTTTCAAATATTTCAATTCTCAAATGAAGATTCTACAAAGTCAAGTTCAAGAAGTAGAGAAGTAATGAGAAGAATAGTAAATATTTTTCCTTATACAAAAAATTTAAGTGAAAAAACCAAAACAAAAATAGTAGAAAGATCACAGCCAATAATTAGAAAATTGGCTCATTTTTCTATTTATATGCTAGTTGGAGTTTTAATTATGGCATTTGTGAGTACTTATAAATTACTTTTATGGAAAAAGTTTGGAATTAGTATTTTTGTAGGCTTAATTTATGCTATCTCAGATGAATTCCATCAAAGTTTTATTCCGCGGAAGGTCAGCTGAAATACGAGATGTTTTAATAGATACATTAGGTGTTATAGTTGGTATTTTTATTGTATTAATTATAATAGCAGTATATAAAGCATTAGGAGAAAAATATAAAACCATGAGAAGCGTAGAAAATAGTCGAAATATGCGATGAATTTCCTTAAAAAAACGTTGAAAAACACAATGGCAAATGATATAATTTATATAATTTCATATGGAAGGAAGTAAAAAATTGAAAAGTGAAATAAAAAGGGAAGATTTAAAAAGTAATTTTTTAAAACAAGCAATTTTAAGACTTGACTATGATATGCTATTTGAAGAAAATAAAGAAAACATAATAAAAAATTTAAATACATATTTGATAAAAAAAGATTATAAAATGAATTCAAGAACTATATCAGAAGTAAATATTAATTTTAATATATCTAATCTACAAGATAAAAATCAAAATATTGATTTTAACAATCAAAATCAGCAAGAAGAATTTATTTCTTTTATAAACAAAAGTCAAAATATTACTATTGATATAACAAAAAATTTTGCAAGTCTGACTATCAATTATACTCAAAATGTAGATTTTGATATAATAGCAGAAATATTTAATAAAATAGCAGAAGAAATAAAAAGTGCAAGAGAAGACATAAGATTAAATAGAATAGGAATAAGAAAAGTTAATTTATATATATTCAAGACATTAGAAAATATAAATGAATATTTTGAAGAAACATTATTTAATTTTAATGAACTAATAGAAAAGAATAAAATTTCAATTAAACAACAATTAGAAAGTTATATATACGATAATTATAAAGTAAACCAAAATTCTGAAATTCAAAAAGGTATTTTGGTAGATAATTTAACAATGCAAGAAGAAGAAAGATATAGAATTATATTAGATTTAGATATATATGATGATCAAATACAAGAAAATGAAATAGATATAGAAAAAATGAATGCAAATTTATTTGAATTATATAAAGCAAATTTAAAAGAAGAATTTTTAAACAATTTAAAATCAGAAAATTATAAAAGTGAGGAGATATTAAAAGTATGATAAATAATTTAGAATTCAAACCACAAGTAGGAAAAATAACTCAATCATCATTTAATGAAAAAAGATTAAAAAATTATCAACATATTAATACAATAAGCAAAACAAATTCAAAAGAAGATTTTGATAGAATTATTTCATATAAAAACAGAAAAGGAGATGAAGAATTTACAAGAATATAATATGGAAAAAAATCTAATAAGAAATGAACTAAAAGTAGAAGTATATACAGTAGGATTTGAACCTATGGGAGAAAGTATTGTAGTAAAAATAAAAATGGACAAAATAACAATGTTCTGCTTTGTAATTGATTATTATGAAACAGAAGATGAAAAACCGATATTACAACTTATTAAAGATGAACAAATAGATTTAATTTGTATAACACATCCTGATTTAGATCATTGCTTAGGATTAGAAAAAGTTTTACAATTAGCAACTAAGGATACTATTATTTTATATCCAGATAAAATGATAGAAAAAAAATATGATAGTAGTGACCAAAATATTATAAAAATAGTAGAAAAAATAAGTGAATTTTTAACTTTGTATAGAAACAGTTCAAAAAAACCACAATTAGAAAAATGTATTGACAGAAAAAACATAATGGAAAATAAAAACACATCTTTTGTTGATATTAAAAGAGGTGGAGAATATCATCTTGAAGTTAAAACATATTCTCCAGTAACAGAGATTATTGATAGAGGAATAGGAAAAATTAATTTAGGTAAAAATCCAAAAATAATAGAAAACAATGAATTTTCAATAATGTTATCAATAACATTAGGAAAATTAAAACTTCTTTTTTGCAGTGATATTGAGGATGATACTATTGTAGAAGTAAATAAAAAAATAGATAAAAGTGAAAATGGATTTTTTGCTAAAGTAATTGATTATGTAAAAATACCACATCATGGTTCTGAAGGCTCAAAAGAAATGTTTACAATTTTTTCTAATGTAAGAAAATTATCAAATTCTGTAACAACTATATACAGAAGTAAAAAACTTCCAAGAGAAAGTATTATAGATAAATATAAAGAGAAGAATGGCAAAGTATATTGTACAAGCAAACTAGAAAAAAACAAAAATATAGAAAAATATGGAATTGTTAAGCATACATTTGACATTATAAATGAGACAGTAGAAACAGAAGAATTGGGAAATGCAACGGAAATATAAATTCCGTTTTTTTATTTATGTATCAAGATATCAAAAAATACTTGATTTTCACCTGAAAATACTGCTTAATGGTATTAAGAGGTGAAAATATGAGAATTACAAATGATATTATAAAAAATAATTTAGCAAATTATTCCAATAAAAATAACACCAAGGAAGGGGGAAGTATATTGAAAATAGAATATTGTAATAATAAATTAGTAAAAATAATGAGAGATATGCAAATATTAAATGAAACTGGAGTATCCCTTGAATTTATTATACATCCAGGTGAGACAATTAAAGAATTATTAGAAGAAAATAATATGTCACAAGAGGAACTAGCAGAAAGAACAAATTTTTCTCCTAAATATGTAAGTGAAGTAGTAAATGGCAAAAAAAGGATTTCTGCTAATTTTGCTAAAGGATTAGAATATGTATTTGGAATAAATACTACATTTTGGCTAAATTTACAATCTATTTATGATAAAGAATTATTAGAAACTTTAAAAGTGGTATCAAATAAATGCAAATAAACATCAAAAGTGATATCAAAAAAATGCAAAAACAAACAAAAAGTGGTATCAAAAAAATGTAAAACACATTGACAAATATAAAAAAAACTAATAAAATATATTTAGGTGATATAAATGAAAAGAAAGTTTTATAATGTATTAATG
Source organism: uncultured Clostridia bacterium (assembly GCA_947623945.1). Lineage (GTDB taxonomy): Bacteria > Bacillota > Clostridia > TANB77 > CAG-508 > CAG-269. The sequence goes on from CANQHU010000002.1 coordinate 54,465, forward strand.
GAATGGAAAAATAAAAATATTAATACACCATTGATGGTTGTAGGAGCTAGACAAATTGGAAAAACATATATAATAAATGAATTTTGTAAAAATGAATTTGAAGATTATATTTATATAAATTTAATGGAAAAGCAAAGTATAGTTAAAATTTTTGAGGAAGAATCTGATTTTGAAACCAAAGTTAGAAAAATGGAATTAGAATTAAATAAAAAGATAATTCCAGGAAAGACAGTAGTATTTATAGATGAAATCCAAGAATCAGAAAAAGCTATAAGTGCTTTGAAATCTTTTTGCGAAAGTAATAATAATTATATAATTGTTTGTGCAGGTAGTTTACTTGGGGTAAAGATAAGAAGATTCAATTCAGCATTTCCAGTAGGAAAAGTACAAATTGAATATATGTATCCAATGGACTTTGAAGAATTTTTGATAGCTTTAGATAAGCAAATGTGGGTAGACGAAATAAAAAGATGCTATGAAAATTTAGAAGAAATTAGTATACATGATAAATTAATAGATATGTATAGAGCATATTTATGCATTGGTGGAATGCCAGCAGCAGTATTGAACTATAAGAATGCAAATGAAGATATTTTATTATGGGATAGAAACATATTAAAAAATATAATTGTATCTTACTTAGCTGATATGAATAGATATACATTAAATAATAGTGAATCTGTTAAAATTGAAAAAGTATATAATGCAATTCCTATTTCTTTAGCAAAAGAAAATAAAAAATTTAAATATACGGATATTGAACAAGGAGCTAATAAAAGAGGATTTGAAAGTGCTATTGATTGGTTAGAGTCAAGTGAAATGATATATAAATGTAAATATGTTAATAAAGTTGAAGTACCACTTAAAGTTTATGCACAAGAAGATACATTTAAACTATATCTAAGTGATGTAGGAATTTTAACTTCTTTATTGGATTTAGGCTTTTCAGAAATATTATTAAATGAAAATTTTATGTTTAAAGGTGCTATTGTAGAAAACTATGTGGCACAAGCATTTATATCTAATAATATAAATTTGTATTATTGGAATTCAGGAAATAAGGCAGAAGTAGATTTCTTATTATATAATAAAGATGGAATTATACCAGTAGAAGTAAAGGCTGGAAATAATACCCAATCTAAAAGTTTGAATATATATAAAGAAAAGTATAATCCTAAATATTCTATAAGGATATCTACTAAAAACTTTGGTTTTTCAAACAATATAAAATCAATTCCATTATATGCAACTTTTTGTATAAAATAAAATAGATATGATGGCAGAAATATTTATAACTTGAAGGATATGAAAGATAAAGGTGTTGAATATTATTCAATTGCTAGATAAAAATTGAAAAAAATTTTTTAAAATTTCACAAAAATATCAAAAAGCACTTGATTTTCACCATAAAATACTGTAAAATAGTATTAAGAGGTGAAAATATGATAATTACAAATGATATTATAAAAAATAATTTAGCAAATTATTCCAATAAAAATAATAAAATTAGTAGAGATTTAAAAAATGGAAAACTTTTTAAAATAATAAAAGGATTATACGAAACAAACCCCAATATCCCTGGATATTTACTTGCATCAAGCATTTATGGACCATCGTATTTGTCATTTGAATTTGCTTTATATTATTATGGATTAATTCCTGAAAAGGTAGTATCATATACTAGTGCAACTTTTGATAAAAAGAAAAAAAAGCGTTATGATACAACTTTTGGCACTTTTTTTTATAGGGATGTTCCAAAAAAAGTTTATTCAATAGGAATAAAATTAATAGAAGAAAATGGATATTCTTATCAAATAGCAACTCCTGAAAAGGCTTTGTGTGATAAATTATATACATTAAGTCCAGTAAAAAATATATCAGAATTAGTAAATTTGTTATTTAACGATTTAAGAATTGATGTAGATGCATTTAAAAAGCTAAATGTAAAGGATATAGAAGAAATAAGTAAAATCTATCATTCTACTAATGTTAAAATGCTTTGCAAGTATGTAAGGAGGATTAAGTAATGAACAATATTTTAAGTCAAATGCTTGAAAAATATGAAATAAAAAATATTCAAGATGAAACAAATGCCATTAAAGAAATTATACAAGAAATTGTTATTTGTGGTTTAAGTAGAGGTGGCTTTTTTGATGAAGCTGCTTTTTATGGAGGTACGGCATTAAGAATTTTTTATGGATTAAATAGATTTTCGGAAGACTTGGATTTTGCATTATTGAAGCCTAATAAAAATTTTAATTTATCAAAATATTTTTCTTACATTGAAAAAGAAGTTCAAGCATACGGATTGAATCTAAAAATTGAAACAAAGGAAAAAACCAAAAAATCTAATACAATGTCTGCATTTTTAAAAGGAGATACTAAAGAGCATATTTTAATATTCTTTGAGGATGCTAGCATTCAAAGTACTAATTCAATAAAAAACATAAAAATAAAATTTGAAGTAGATATAAATCCTCCACAAGGAGCAAATTATCAATTTAAATATAAATTATTGCCATCACCACATCAAGTAAGACTATATGATGAATCTTCATTGTTTGCAGGAAAAATTCATGCTATTATATGTAGAAATTGGCAATCAAGAACTAAAGGAAGAGACTTATATGACTATATATTTTACTTATCTAAAAATGTAAGTGTAAATATTAGGTTAATTAGAGAAAAACTAATAGACTCTAATTTTATTTCAAAAGATGAAAAATTCAATTTAGATGTTTTAAAAGAAATTCTTATTAATAAATTTAAGGAAATAGATTACAATAATGCAAAAGAAGATGTTAAGTCTTTTATAGAAGATGTAAGTTCCTTAGATTTATGGAATGAAAAATTTTTTATAGAAATTACAAAGGATTTAAAAGATTCTTAAAAGTTTAAATATAAATATTGTCAAAATAATATAAAAATGATATAATAATGCACAGTGAAAAAACAAAAGCGAAAGGGGAAAAAATGGAAGAATTAGATTTAAAAGAATTATTTGATATGGTTTGGAGTAGAAAAACAACAATCATATTAATAATATTAATATGCGCAGTAATAGGATTTATCTATACAATGAACTTTACAAAACCAGTTTATAGTACCTCAACAACACTATTACTAGCATCAACAAACAATACTCAAAATAACAATACAGTAACAGTAGGAGATATAACAGTAAACTCAAAATTAGTATCAACATATAGCAGATTAATAAAAAGCAGAAAAGTAATAGAACAAGTAAACTCAAACTTAAGTATGACAGTAAATACAAGTAATATAGCAGTGAATGCAACTAAACGGAACAGAATTAATAGAAATAATTGTAACAAATGCAAACCCAGAAAATAGTGCCAAAATTGCAAATGAACTTACAAAAGTTTTTATAGAAAAAGTAAAAGAACTATATAATATAAGTAATGTACAAATAATAAACGAAGCACCTGTGCCAACAACCCCATCAAATATTAACCATCCAAAAGATATTGCAATATTTGTTGCAATAGGTATTGTTATATCTGCAATTTATGTATTTATTGCAAATATATTAGACTCTACTATAAAAACAGCTGAAGCAGTAGAAGAACAATTTGGAGTATCTGTACTTGCGTCTACTCCATTATATGGAAATCAAAATAAAAACAATGCCAATAGAAGTAAAAATAGAAACGAATTAATTGTACATACAGATCCAAAAGCTCCTATCTCAGAAGTATTTAGAACATTAAGAACTAACATTCAATTTACAAATAGAAATAAAACCTTACAATCAATATTAATAACATCAACTATGCCAAGAGAAGGAAAAAGTTGGGTATCAGCTAATTTAGCAGTAACATTTGCTCAAGCAGGAAAAAAAGTTATTTTAGTAGATGCCGATATGAGAAAAGGAAGACAATGCAACATATTTAACATAGCATCAAGACCAGGACTTTCTAATTACTTATCAAATGTTGGAGATGAAGAAGAAAATTTAAGCATAGAAGAATGTATTCAAGAAACAAAAGTAGATAACTTATATGTAATATCAGCAGGTAGCATTCCACCAAACCCTTCTGAACTATTAGTTTCAGAAGAAATGTTAAACTTAGTAGAAAAATTAAAAGGAATGTGCGATATTGTTATTTTAGATGGACCACCAACACAATTAGTTACAGATGCAGTTATTTTAGCAAGAATAGTAGATTCAACTGTAATTGTAGCAGCAAGTAGAGAAACTAAAAAAGAACATTTAAGAAAAATGATTGACAACATAAGAAGTGTTGGAGGAAAAGTAGCAGGTATTGTAGTTAATAAATTAGAAGTATCAGTAAAACAATATAAAGAAACTTATTATTACGGAGAGGAAGTTAAAAAATGATTGACTTACATTCACATATACTGCCTGGTGTAGATGATGGAGCAAGAAATATTGATGAGACAATGCAATTATTAAGAGAAGCACAAGATGTAGGCTTTAAATCAATTATTAGTACCTCTCACTACATGGAAGGTTACTACGAAACAGCAGTGCAAGAAAGAGAAATGTTAATACAAGCAATAAACAAAAAATTAGAGCAATACAATATAAATATAGACATATATTTAGGAAACGAAATATACTTATCAGAAAATATGATTCAACTATTAGAAGAAAAAAAGGCTTCTACAATTAATGACACAAGTTATGTACTTTTTGAAATGCCATTAAATATAGAACCCATAAATTTATATGATATTGTATATGAAATGACACAATATAAAATAGTACCAATTTTAGCACATCCAGAAAGATATTCCTTTGTTCAACAAGACCCAGAATTAATTTATGACTTAATAGATTTAGGAGTATTAATGCAAGCAAATTATGCTAGTGTAGACCGGCTATTATGGGGAACGAGCACAAATTATAGTAAAAAAATTATTAGAAAATAATATGGTACATTTTTTTGGAAGTGATGTTCATAGACCAAATACAATTTATCCTAGAATACCAAAAATATTACCAAAAATAGAAGAAATAATTGGAAAAGAAGAATTAGAAAAATTAACAACAGTAAATCCTAGTTTAGTTTTACAAAATAAAAGAATAGAAATAAAAAAACCGAATAATATAGAATTAACATTAAAAGAAAAACTAATATTAAAGTTAAAAAGATAAGAAAGAAGGAAAGTATATTGAGACAGTATTTTGGAACAGATGGAATTAGGAGAATTGCAAATACAGAATTATCACCTGCATTAGTTTATAAAGTAGCTAAGGCAGGTGCCTATGTTTTATCAAAACATACAGATCACAGACCAACAATTTTAATTGGAAGAGATACACGTATTTCTGGAACTTTAATTGAAAGTGCTATGGTAGCAGGATTTTTAAGTTATGGAGCAAACGTAAAATTATTGGGTGTTATACCAACTCCAGCAGTAGCCTATTTAACAAGAAAATTAAATGCAGATGCAAGTGTTGTTATCTCTGCATCACACAATACATATGAATTCAATGGAATAAAATATTTCAGCAATAAAGGAATGAAAATATCAGATTCTTTAGAAGAAGAAATAGAAGAAGTTATGGATTCAGGAAAATTAGATGATTTAACTGCAGTAAATGATAAAATTGGAGTTTCAGAATATGCATTAGATTTAATTGATGAATATGTATATTTTTTCCGCAAGCAATTTGATGATGTAATTGAAAATAATAAAAAAGACGATTTTATTGTAGGTATAGATACTGCAAATGGTGCAACATCTTATGTAGCAGAAAAAATATTTAAATCTCTAGGAATAAATTATAAAATAATAAACAATAATCCAGATGGAATAAACATAAATGAAAACTGTGGATCAACTCATTTAGAAGGACTAAAAAAATTTGTAGTAGAAAACAAATTAAGTTTAGGAGTTGCATATGATGGCGATGGAGATAGATGTTTAGCAGTAGATGAAAATGGAAATGAAATAGATGGCGATAAATTAATGGCAATTATAGCAAGCAACTTAAAAGAAAAAGGAAACTTAAAAAAAGATACAATAGTTGCAACAGTTATGAGTAATTTAGGGCTAAATAAATATGCAAAAGAAAATGGATTAAACTTAGTTCAAACAAAAGTAGGAGACAGATATGTTTTAGAAGAAATGTTAAAAGAAGGATATAACATAGGAGGAGAGCAATCTGGGCACATTATATTATTAGACTATAATCCAACAGGGGATGGTATACTTACATCTTTAATGCTTATAAAAACTATTCTTGAAACAAACAAAAAAGCATCAGAACTTGGAAATATAGTAAAAATATATCCGCAAATATTAATAAATGCTAAAGTAAATTCAGAAAAAAAATATGATTACGAAAAAAATGAAGAAATAAAAGAAGCAATTGAAAAACTAGAAAAAGAATTTGCAGGAAATGGAAGAGTTTTAATCAGACCATCTGGAACAGAGCCATTAGTAAGGGTTATGATAGAGGGCGAAAATAAAGAATACATAACCAAAAAAGCAGAGCAAATAGCCAAATTAATAGAAGAAAAATTATCGTAAAAAAATTGTAATAAAAATGTCATAAAAAAGTAATAAAAAAAGATTGATAAAAAATAAAATTAGTGGTACTATATTATTAGTTATTATAACAAAAGAAAATGGAGGGAATCGAAATGTTTATTTTTGACATATCAAACGCACTAACTTTAATATTAATGTTGGCAGCAACAGTTTTACTAATATTTTTAGCACAAGAAATTAAAAAAAGTTATATTAATGCTATCGTATTATTTGCATATTTAATTATACTAATTATGCATGTAGCTCAAATTGCTACATTATCAGAAGAATATAGATATTTATTATCAACATTATCTAGATGTATAGCAATAGACTTTGTATTTGTTTTAATTAGTTTCTTTGCTTATCTATGGGTTGATGATATAGAAGCAAAAGCAGGCGGAAAGAAAAGCATTGATAACAGCTTAGATTGGTTTTGGAAAAAAGTATAAAGAAAAAGTAAAAAACGAGATAAAAAGGGAGAACTTAAAAAACAAAGTTCTTCTTTTTATATTTTAGGAAAGTCATATTATACATGGCAAATGAATATATATAGTTATAGGATAATTTTGTGGACAAGGAGAAAAGCCAAATGTTTAATGTGACTGTAATAAAAATGAAAGACATAAAAAAATATTTAATAGGAATGATAATAACCATAATAGCAGTAGTAATAGGAAGCAATTATTTCTCTACAATTTCGGAAAAATCAAAAAAAGTACAAGAATCCATATTTCAAACTAGTATGGTAGAATGTTTAGAAAGAGCAGTACCAACAGTTGGAGTTGTAAATGAAGAAAAAGACAGCTTGCAAGAAGAAATTAGCAAAATAGAAAAAGAAAATAAATTACAGGGGATTTTAAATACGCAAATAAGCACAATAAAAACAATACAAGAAAATATAAACGAAAAAAAAGTTGCAACTAAAGAAGAAGCAAAAGAACAGCCAAAAGAAGAAAATAAAGAAGAAAAAACGGAAGAAACAAAAGAAAATAAAGAAAACAAAGAAGAAAACACTGAAGAAAAATTACAAGATTCTGCAATGGCAACACAAGTAATAACAAACAATCCATTAAAAGAAAGTTTTAATAGTCAATATCAAAACATAAAAATAAAAAACGAAACAGAATATCAATTAACAGAAGAAATGTTAACACCAGATGTCACAACAAAAAATAAAAACGTAATATTATTTCATACACATACATGTGAAAGTTATACGTCAAGTGACGCCTATCCATATACACCAACGGGGAATTTTAGGACTACAGACTTAAACTATACAGTAGTTAAAGTAGGAACAGAATTAGAAAATAGATTAAAAGAATACAATTTTAATGTAGTGCATGACACAACATATCATGATTATCCATCATATAATGGATCATATGCACATTCTTTAGCAACAGTAGAAAACTTAGTAAAAACAACGCCAAGTGATATCATTATAGATTTACATAGAGATGCAATAGGAAGTAGAAGCGATTATGCTCCAATTGTAAAAATTGGAGACAAAGATATTGCAGCTCAAATAATGTTTGTAATTCGGAACAAATAATAGTGGTTTATGGCATCCTAATTGGAATCAAAATTTAAAATTTGCAATAAAAGTTCAACAAAAGGCAGAAGAACTTTATCCAGGATTATTTAAGCCAATAATGTTGACAAAATCAAGATACAATCAACATCTTGGAAAATGTGCAAGTATAATAGAAGTAGGAGCAACAGGAAATACTTTAGAACAATGCCTAACAAGCATGAAATATCTAGCAAAAGTTTTAAATGAAGTTACAAAATAATAGTGTTGCAAAAAAAAATCAAGTATGATATAATCAAGCAAATGAGGTGTAAAAAATGTCAATATTAATGGCAGTATATATATTAATTTTTGTAATATTTGCTTTAGTTGCTTATGCAATATTGCAAATAAAATTATTTGGTATAAAAATAAAAGATTTTTGGACTTTTATTGAAGCAAATCAAATGTTAGATAAATTATATAAATTTGCTAGGCAATATGAAAGCATGTCACCACAAGAGCAATTAATTTATCTAGCAGAAGCAGAAAAAATATTCAAGGCTTTTGATAATGTCCCAGACACATTATGGGAAGAAGAATATGATAAATATAAAACAGTATTATCAAAATATAAAGATATAAAAATGATTCGTTGGGCAGAAGAAAACAAATAAAAAATAGGACTGAACTATATTTTAAAAGTTCAGTCCTTAAAAATATTATTCAATTTAAATTCTAATAACTAATAAACTTAGTAACAAATAAGCATAACGAGAAGCCTTTCTCATTAATATTCTATTTTTCATTATTTCTAAAGATTCAGAAAGAGCACAATATTTATCAACAAAAGTTAAAATAAAACCTTCAAATGATTTTGGAACAGCAAGGGTAACTGGCCACATATGTTTTAAAATAATGTCTTTTTCTTTATCATTTAAATCAAACAATTTACTTGCATTTTCACAAGCAGTTTTTCCATGAGTGAAAGCATGAAGGCCTTTTCTACCATCTTGTCTTTTTCGCCAATCATATAAAAACAAATCATGAAGCATTGCTGCACGCGTAGCAGATATATAATCTAAGTGATATTTTTTACAAATAAGAAAACAATAATAAGCTGCAACATAACAATGTTCATAACAACTAGTTTCATAGTGTTGTCTGTAGTTTTTCATTTGTTGAACTGTATCATTTGCAACTAAATCTTTTATAATATTTTGAAATTCTTCATCTGCTTCAGAAGAAGCCTGTATGTATGGTTTCATATTAAATACCTCGTATTTTCATATGTATTTCACTATTAATTATACCATTTTATAATAAATAATGCAAATTTTGTCTATTAATTATTGGATTAGTTTTTCTAATATTTGTATTGCATTAGAAGCGGCACCTTTTCTTAAATTATCACTAACAACCCATAAATTTATACCATGTTCAACACTAAAATCACGTCTTATTCTGCCAACATAGACTTCATCAGTTCCATCTGCTTTACTAGCTAATGGATAGAAATTTTTTTCTGGATTATCAACTACAATAATTCCAGGAGATTTTTCAAACAAAATTCTAACATCATAAATGTCAAAGTCTTGTTCTAATTCTACATTAATTGATTCACCATGGCAATTGCGCACAGGAACTCTTACTGTCGTTGCTGTTATTTTTAAATCTGGACGATGTAAAATTTTTCTAGTTTCATTAATCATTTTATATTCTTCTTTGGTATAACCATGCTCCATAAAAACATCAATATGAGGAATGCAATTATTGTAAATTGAATAAGGGAATTTTTTTAATTTATCTCCATCTGCTTTCGTTTCTAAATCTTCAATTCCATATCTTCCTGCGCCAGAAACTGCCTGATAAGTAGAATATACAATTCTTTTAATTTTAAAATTATCATCTAAAACCTTTAATGGTAAAACAGCTTGTATAGTAGAACAATTAGGGTTTGCAATAATTCCATTATTTTTTGAAATATCTTCTGGATTAACTTCTGGAACAACCAAAGGAACATTTTCATCCATACGGAAAACACTACTGTTATCAATTACTATACAACCTTTAGAACTAGCAATAGGTGCATATTTTTCAGAAACACTACCTCCAGCACAAAAAATTGCAAAATCAAAGTGATGATCAAAAGACTTTTCTGTTAATTCGCAAATTACATAATCTTCTCCTAAAAATTTAATTTTTCTACCAGCAGATTTTGAAGATGAAAATAAAGTATAAGTTACATTTTTAAAATTTTTTTCTTCTAATACTTTTAAAGCAGTTCGACCAACTAAACCACTTGCGCCAACAATGGATACCTGATAATTAGACAATTTAATCTCCTCCTTAAATTTTTATTTTCTTATAAGAATATGTTTATATTTTTTAATTAATACCATTTTATCACAAAATTAAAAGTTATATTGTCTTTTTTAAAAAAATAGTATATAAATATATTGAACAATTCATAAAATTACTATATAATGAGGATGTAAAAGGAGGAAAGAAAGATGGAAGCAAAAATTATAGGAGAAACATTACCAGCAGTTATTTGTAAATTACAAAAGGGAGAATCTGTACTTACCGAAAATGGTGGAATGAGTTGGATGGATGAAGGAATTGAGATGAAAACCACAACAAATGGTGGAATTATGAAAGGAATTGGAAGAGCATTTGCAGGAGAATCTTTATTTATGAATGTATATACTGCAAGTAAAGATGATGTAGAAATAGGATTTTCATCATGTTTTCCAGGAAAAATTCTACAATTTGATTTAGAAGAAGGATCAACAATTATTGCACAAAAAAGAGCATTTCTTTGTTCAGAAAACACAGTAGATATTTCAATACAATTCCGTAAAAAGCTAGGAGCTGGATTTTTTGGAGGAGAAGGATTTATTATGCAAAAAATCACAGGACCTGGAAAAGTATTTTTAGAAATTGATGGAACAGTTGTAAAAAAAGAATTACAAGCAGGTGAAAAATTAAAAGTAGACAATGGATATGTAGCTGCAATGACAAAAGATGTAAAATTAGATATAGAAACAGTAAAAGGTGTAAAAAATATTGTATTTGGAGGAGAAGGACTATTTTTAACAACACTAGAAGGACCAGGAACAGTATGGTTACAAACTATGCCTATTTCTAAATTATCAAGCAGTTTAATGGTTGGAACAGCAAAATAAGACTTTTAACAAAGAGGAGAGGATAAATAATGAAAGTTATTTTAGTAAATGGAAGCCCACATGAAAAGGGGTGTACATATACAGCGTTAAAAGAAGTAGAAGAAAGTCTAAATAAAAATGGAATAGAAACAGAAATATTTTGGATTGGAAATAAACCAATAGCAGGATGTTTAGGATGTGGAAATTGTTTAAAAACAGGAGAATGTTTTGTAAAAGATAAAGTAAATGAATTCTTAGAAAAAGTACCAAAAACAGATGGATTTGTATTTGGAACACCAGTACATTTTGCTGCAAGTTCAGGAATGTTATCATCTTTTATGGATAGAGCATTTTATGGTAGAAGAAATCTATTTAGCAACAAACCTGCAGCTAGTGTAGCAAGTTGTAGAAGAGGAGGAGCAACTGCAACTTTAGATGAAATAAACAAATACTTTGGAATTAGCAATATGCCAATTGTATCTTCTCAATATTGGAACATGGTGCATGGAACGACCCCGGAAGAAGTAAAACAAGATGAAGAAGGAATGCAAACAATGAGGACACTTGCTAACAATATGGCTTGGTTACTAAAATCTATAGAAGCAGGAAAAAAGCAAGGATTAGAATTGCCAAAAAATGAAAATATTATATCAACTAATTTTATAAGATAGTTTTTTTAGGGTATAATATTTATAAAAAGAAAGAGTGAATAAATTGGACAAAAGAGGTAAAATAGGAGTTTTTGATTCAGGAATTGGAGGCATAACTGTATTAAAAGAAATAATAAAAGTTTTACCAAATGAAGATTATATGTATTATAGTGACTCTAAAAATAATCCATATGGAGATAGAACAGATGAAGAAATCAAGCAATTATGTGATAATATAGTTAAATATTTTATAGATAAAGACTGTAAAATCATCGTAATTGCTTGTAATACAGCAAGTAGCAAAGCATCAGATTTTTTAAGGAAAAAATATCCCAAAATGACATTTATTGCAATTGAGCCAGCCTATAAAATGGTTCATGATTATGCTTATGAAAAGCCAACATTAGTAATGGCAACAAAAGGAACAATTGAAAGTGAAAAATTTAATCTATTATTAAAAAAATATGACAATCATAAAACTTATTTATTGCCATGTGTAGGACTAGCTGATAGAATAGAAAATGGAAATGAAGAGGAAATTAAAAGATATTTAAATGAAAATATAGGAGCATACAAAGGAAAAGTAGAAAATGTTGTGCTAGGCTGTACACATTACCCACTAATACAAGAAGAAATAAAAGAAGTATTAGGACAAGTTAATTTTTTTAATGGTGCACCTAATCTTGCAAAACATTTAAAACATGTGTTGCAAGAAAAAAATTTATTAAATGATGTTGGAACTGGAAAAATAGAGTTTAAAGATTCACAAAAATTAGAAGAAAAAGAAAGAAAGTTTTTCAAAATTTTAAAAGAAGAACTTTAGGGAGGAATGGTTATGAAAAACAGAGGAGAAAAAGGTTCAATTGTGTTATTAGTAAGTGTATCTTGTTTGTTTATTTTAACAGTACTTGTAATTCTTTTTATGAATTTACAGAACAAAAAGCAAAGTCAAGAAAGGCAGTTAGATAAAATAACACAAGAATATGAAGTAACAAACCAAGATATGGAACAAATTTATTCTGAAAAAACCAATAATTAAAAAATCAAAATGTATGGTGTTGTCAAAATTAGCAAGAGTATTTTGGCAACTTTTTTTGAGTCAAAAATTAATTCACAAAGAATTCACAAAAAAATTAGCAGAAAGTATTGACAAGTGCTAAATATGGGTATAATATATAGTAAGTTTAGCAATCAAAGTAAAAGAGTGCTAAAAGAGGTGAAAAAATTGTTAGATGAAAGAAAAAAGAAAGTCTTACAAGCAATAGTAGAAGAATATATAAACACAGCAGAGCCAGTCAGTTCAAACAGTTTAACAAACAATTATGGATTAAACTGCAGTAGTGCAACAATTCGAAACGAAATGGCAGAATTAGAAAAAATAGGATATTTAGACAAAACACATACCTCAAGTGGAAGAATTCCATCAGCAAAAGGGTACAGATACTATGTTGATGAACTAATAAATGATCAAGCAATAAGTTTAGAAGAAATCAAATACATTAGTTCAAAATTAGAAACAAAAGTAAATGAAATAGAAGAACTAACAAAAATTACAGCAAATACAATTTCAGAAGTTACACATTACACAACAGTATCAATAGGACCAAAAACAACAAGCCAATTAATAGAAGAAATCAAATTCATCTTACTAGGATCCAGAATGATTATGGCAGTTATACTAACAGATACAGGTTTAGTAAAAGAAACAATAATAAAATTTGACGAAGACATAAACCAAAAGCAAGTTGAAACAATGAACTATATGTTCAACAACAAACTAAAAGGGCAACCAATAGAAACAATAGACAGGCCATTAGAAGAATATTTATATGATGAAATGACATATAGCGTAAATGTAATAAAGCCAATAATTGAGCAAATAAAAAAAGTATTAGAAGAAGACAAAATATATTTAGAAGGAGCAAATAAATCATTTGACCTCCCAGAATTCAACAGTTTAGAAGTAGCCAAAAATTTTGTTAATATTTTAGATACAAAAGAATTAGTATCAGACATGTTAAACACAGGATTTGCAGAAGATATTAACATTTATATTGGTGAAGAAAACCAAAAAGAAGAACTAAAAGATTTTAGTGTAGTAACATTTAAGCATAAAGTAAATGGAAAAGACTTAGGAACAATAGGAATTATAGGACCAAAACGAATGGACTATTCAAAAGTAATTTCAGTCATGAAATATATTAGCAAAAAATTAGATGACAATAATAAATAGGAAGGAGTGCAAATAAAAAATGGCAGAAAAAGAAAATCAAGAAGAATTAGAAAAAAAAGAAAACACAGAAAACAACGAAAAAAATCAAAAAGAAAATCAAGAAAAAAATAATCAGGGAGAAATGGTATCAAAACAAGATTACGATGAATTAGATGACAGATATAAAAGAATTTTAGCAGAATTTGAAAACTTTAAAAAAAGAAACAGCAAAGAAAGAGAAACACTATATAATTCAATACTTTCAGACGTCATTGAAATTATACTTCCAGTTGTAGACAACCTAGAAAATGCAGTAAAAGTAGAAACACGGAGACGAAGAATACAAAAAAGGAATTGAATTAGTATTAAAGCAACTAAAAGACGTATTAGCATCAAAAGGAGTAGAAGAAATAAAAGCAGTAGGAGAAACTTTTGATCCATCTCTTCATGAAGCAGTAAGTAGTATTCAAGATGAAAATTTAGGAGAAAAAGAAATAGCGCAAGAATTTAGAAAAGGTTACAAAATAGGCTCAAGAGTAATTAGACATTCAATGGTAGTAGTTGCAAACTAAAGATGTTTTTTGGGACGGGGCAAAAAAACACCCGTCGGTATATGTTAATATATAAAGATTTTAACATAATAAAAATTGTTATTAAATTTAAAAAGATGGTTTTTGCCGGGCGGGAGAAAAATCATCAAAAAATATTATATAAAAAGTAAAAAGGTGTTTTTTTGCCCCGTCCCAAAAAACATCTAAGAGGAGGAATTTTAAAATGGGAAAGATCATAGGAATTGACTTAGGAACAACAAATTCATGTGTAGCAGTTATGGAAGGTGGAGAGCCAGTAGTTATACCAAATGCAGAAGGAAATAGAACAACTCCATCAGTAGTTGCATTTTCAAAAAATGGAGAAAGACTAGTTGGACAAATTGCAAAACGTCAAGCAGTTACAAATCCAGATAACACTGTTATATCAATCAAAAGAAAAATGGGAACAAACGAAAAAGTAGATATAGAAGGTGATAAATTTTCACCACAAGAAATTTCAGCAATGATATTACAAAAATTAAAAACAGATGCCGAAAATTATTTAGGACAAAAAGTAACACAAGCAGTTATTACAGTTCCAGCTTATTTTAGCGATAGCCAAAGACAAGCAACAAAAGATGCTGGAAAAATAGCAGGACTTGAAGTATTAAGAATTATAAATGAGCCAACAGCAGCAGCACTTGCATATGGAATGGATAAAGAACAAGACCAAAAAATTATGATTTATGACTTAGGTGGAGGAACATTTGATGTTTCTATACTAGATATTGGTGATGGCGTATTCGAAGTTTTATCTACAAATGGTAATACACATTTAGGAGGAGATGACTTTGATGAAAGAATTATCAATTATTTAGCAGATGAATTCAAAAAATCAAATGGTATAGATTTAAGAACAGATAAAATGGCTATGCAACGTTTAAAAGAAGCAGCAGAAAAAGCAAAAATAGAATTATCTGGAGTACAACAAACACAAATTAACTTACCATTTATTACAGCAGATTCAATAGGACCAAAACACTTAGACGTTACTTTAACAAGAGCAAAATTTGAAGATTTAATTAGAGATTTAGTAGAATCTACATCAGGACCAGTTAACCAAGCTCTAAAAGATGCAGGTCTAACACCAAATGACATTCATAAAGTATTATTAGTAGGTGGTTCTACAAGAGTACCAATGGTACAAGAAGCAGTAAAGAAAATTACAGGAAAAGATGCAGATAAAGGTATAAACCCAGACGAATGTGTTGCAATTGGTGCAGCAATTCAAGGAGGAGTTTTATCAGGAGATGTAAAAGACTTAGTATTATTAGATGTTACACCTTTATCACTTGGAATTGAAACATATGGTGGAGTATTCACAAAATTAATTGAAAGAAATACTACAATACCAACTAAAAAATCACAAATATTCTCAACAGCAGCAGATGGTCAAACTTCAGTAGAAGTTCATGTACTACAGGGAGAAAGAGAAATGGCAGCATACAACAAAACACTTGGAAGATTCCAATTAACTGGAATTCCAGCAGCACCAAGAGGAGTACCACAAATCGAAGTAACATTTGATATAGATGCAAATGGTATTGTTCATGTATCTGCAAAAGATATGGCAACAGGAAACAGCCAAAATGTATCTATCACAGCATCTACAAACCTTACAGATGAAGATATAGATAAAGCTGTAAAAGATGCCGAAGCACATGCTGAAGAAGATAAGAAGAAAAAAGAAGAAATTGAAGTTAAAAATAATGCAGAAAGTTTAGTATATAATAGTGAAAAGACAGTAAGTGAATTAGGAGACAAAATTAGTGGAGAAGAAAAAGCAAAATTAGAAGCTGAAATCGAAAACACTAAAAAAGCAATAGAATCTAATAACACAGAAACAATTAAAGAAGCAACAGAAAAATTAACAAAAGTATTCTATGAAATGTCTGAAAAACTATATCAAGCAGCAAATCCAAATGGAGCTAATGCAGGAGCAGATGCAAGCCAAGGAACAGCAGGAGCAGAAGAAGGAACAAAAACAGACGAAAATGGAAATGTTTATAATGCAGATTACAAAGTAGAAGATGAAGATAATAAATAATAAAGGAATTGAGGGGTTTTCTTAAAAATCCCTCTTTCTAAGAAAGTTTAAGT
The DNA here is from genome assembly GCA_947623945.1 of uncultured Clostridia bacterium. Lineage (GTDB taxonomy): Bacteria > Bacillota > Clostridia > TANB77 > CAG-508 > CAG-269. The sequence continues at coordinate 71,225 of CANQHU010000002.1, forward strand.
TGTCTTGGAATTGGGGGAGAACAATGGCAAGTAAAAGAGATTATTATGAGGTGTTAGGGGTAAATAAAAATGCAACAGATGATGAATTAAAAAAGGCTTACAGAAAACTTGCAAAAAAGTATCATCCGGATGCTAACCCAGATAATAAAAAAGAAGCAGAAGCAAAATTTAAAGAAGTAAATGAAGCATATGAAACATTATCAGATCCACAAAAAAGAAGAATGTATGACCAATTTGGACCAGATGGCCCACAAGGCTTTGGAGGGCAAGGACCTTTTGGCGGACAAAACGGATATTATTCTTATTCAAGTTCTGGATTTGATGGTTTTGGCGACTTTGGAGATTTAGGTGATATTTTCTCTTCATTTTTTGGAGGAGGTTTTGGTGGAAGAACATCTTCAAGAAAACAAAATGGTCCAAGAAAAGGAGAAGACCTAAATGTTGCAATAGAAATAACTTTTGAGCAGTCTTTTCTAGGTGTAGAAAAAGAAATAGTAATAACTAGAGACGAAAAATGCGATACTTGTCATGGAAGTGGAGCAAAACCAGGAACATCAGTCACAAAATGTACAGTATGTAATGGTACAGGGCAAGTAACACAAGTACAAAATACAATACTTCGGACAAATGCAAACCAGAAGAACTTGTAGTAATTGCCATGGTACAGGTGAAGTAATCAAAGAACCATGTGAAACTTGCCATGGAAGAGGAAAAGTAAGAAAACAACCAAAAATAAAAGTAAAAATACCAGCAGGTATTGATAATAATCAAACAGTAGTCTTAGAAGGAGAAGGAGAAACAGGCGAAAAAGGTGGACCAAAAGGAAATCTTTATATTACTGTTCGAGTTAAAAAACATAGTATATATACAAGAAAAGGAAATCAAGTTTTGTGTGATATACCAATTACTATAACACAAGCAACTTTAGGCAGTGATATAGAAGTACCAATGGTAGATGGTACAAAAGAAACCTATAAAATCCCCGAAGGAACACAAACAGGAACAAAATTTACTATTAGAAATAAAGGATTTAAATCGGTAAATTCAAACAGTAGTGGAGACTTTATATTCACTGTAGTAGTTCAAACTCCAAAAAGATTATCTAAAGAGCAAAGGGAATTACTTGTACAACTTGCTAAAACTATGAATGAGCAACCACCTGTTAAAAAACGTGGATTTTTCGGATAAAAAATAAAGAAATAAAAAGAGATTTAAGAGGAATGAAATGAGAAGAACAAAAATAGCAATAGGTATGTTATTTATTATATTAATAATTCTTTTAATTGGTATGAGTTATTATCTATTATTTGAAGTAGAAAGTACAGTACCAGAAGAAATGAAAGAAACTTTTGAAATAAAACAAGAAGAATTTATGGAAAGAAACATATTTATTATTAGTCCTAAAAACGAACAAAAATCAGAAAAAACAATTTTGTATCTTCATGGTGGATCTTATATGGCAGAAGCAAGTCAAAAACATTGGGAACTATTAAAAAAGATGGTAGAAGACACAAATGCAACAATAATTATGCCAGACTATCCATTAGCACCAAAATATAATTATAAAGATGTATTTGAAATAATGATACCATTTTATAAAGAACTAATAAATAAAGTAGATGTAAATAACTTAATTTTAATGGGAGATTCAGCAGGAGGAGGACTTGGATTAGCATTAGAAGAAAGAATAGGAGAAGAAAATTTATCAATGCCATCCAAAACCATTTTTATTTCTCCATGGCTAGATGTAAGATTACAAAATCCAAAAATAGAAAAATATGAAGAAAAAGACAAAGTTTTAAATAAAGATACATTAAAATTAGCGGGAATTGCCTATGCAGGAAGTGAAGGAATTAATTCATATTTAGTAAATCCAATAGATGGAGATTTATTAAAACTAAAAAACATAACCATTTTTATAGGAACAGACGATATTTTAAATCCGGATGTTAAACTTTTAAAAGAAAAAGCAGAAGAAAAAGGAGTGCGGAGAACAAATTCAAATAAAAGAATATGAAAATGCTTCACATATTTGGATAATAGAAAAACTTGGAACAGAAGAATTAGCAACCAAATCTTACAAAGATATGATAGAAGAAATAAAACAGGCATCAATCTAACTTAAAGGAAGATTGATGCTTATTTCACTTGAGTTCTAGTGCATATTATGATAAAATAACAAACAAGAAGGAGGAAGCCAAAAGTATTTTAATACTTGGCAGAAAAATAAGAATGAAAAACAAAACCAATAAAGAAAACAAATTATATTGGAGAAAACTAGACAACTCAGCAAAAATATTTCCAATATCAAATGGAAAAAAATATAGTACAGTATTTCGTTTATCTGTTGTATTAAAAGAAAAAGTAGAGCCAAAAATTTTACAACAAGCATTAGAAAAAACATTAGAAAAATACAAATCATTCAAAGTAAGAATGAAGGCAGGATTTTTTTGGTATTATTTTGAAGACAACAACAAAACGCCAATAGTAGAAGAAGAAAGCGACTATCCTTGCAAATATATAGACAGCAATCAAAATCAAAACTATTTATTAAAAGTAACATATTTTGAAAATAAAATAAACATAGACATATTTCATTCACTAACAGACGGAAACAGTGGAGCAACATTTTTTAAAGAAATGATTTACACATATTTAGAATTAATGCATCCAGAAATTTTAGATGAAGAACAAAGAACATTGAGAAAAATAGAATATAACACAGAAGACAGCTACATAAAAAATTATGATAAAAAAGCAAAATCAAATGCATCAGGAAAAAAAGCCTATATAATAAAGGGGAAAAAACTAAAACTTGGTGCAATAAGTGCAACTCATCTTATAATGGATTTAAATGACTTAAAAAAAGAAACCAAAAATCAAGGAACAACAATAACTCAATACTTAACAGCAGTTTTAATTTATTCAATATATGAAGAAAATTATCTAAAAGCAAAAGGAAAAAGACCAGTAAAAGTATGTATACCAGTCAACTTAAAAAAATACATTCCATCAAAAACAATGTCTAACTTCTTTTCTTATTTAACTGTAGAGGCAGAATTAAAAAAAGACAAATTAGACACATTTGAAAAAATATTAGAATTTGTAAAAAAAGATTTTAAGCAAAAACTAACAGAAGAAGAAATAAGAAAAACCATGTCAACTAATGTAAAAATAGGAAATAATTTATGGATAAAAATGATACCTTTATTTATAAAAAAGCCACTAGTAAGAATAGGTTATACAGAAATAAGAAAATATACCACGACAACATTTTCCAACATAGGAAGAATTGGTGTAATAGGAAGATATCAGGACTATATTGATTATTTTCTTATGTTAATTGCACCAGAACAAGTAGAAAAAATAAAATGTTCTAGTTGCAGTTTTGAGGATAAAATAGTATTTACTTTTACTTCTGTTTTGCAAGACAACAAAATAGAAAAAAGATTTTATGAATTTCTAAAAGATAGAGGAATTAAAATAAAAATAGAAAGTAATGGTGTTTTAGATGATATATCCTAAAAAAATCAAAGCAAAAAAGACAGATAAAATAATAAAAATATTTATATTAATATCATTTCGGAATTGCTATTTTGCTATTAGCCATTAATAAAATTACTACTCCTAGAATTCCATGGGCGGCTTTAACAAATGCAGGAATTTTATATGTATGGATTATAGTAATTTATTCAATTAAGAAAAACATTAATATTGCAGGGCATGTACTATTACAAACATTTGCAATTTCAATTTTAACAGCCTATATTGACTATAAAATCGGATGGAAGGCATGGTCAATAAATATTGCAATTCCAATTATAATTATGATTGCAAACATTACAATGTTAATACTTACAATTATTAGCCATAAAAAATACATAAAATATGCTATATATCAACTAATTATTGTAATCTTTAGTATGTTACCAGTTGTTCTAATTAGTGAACACTTAATAGAACACAAAATTTTAAGTATGGTGGCAAGTGGAATATGTTTTATAAACTTTATAGTTTGTTTGGTTTTATGTACCAAAGATATCAAAGAAGCGGTAATTCGAAAATTCCATGTCTAAAGGAGAAAAGGAATGTCTAAACTAGTTGAAAAGAGTTTGGTTGTAAGAAAAGAAAATTTATATGAAAAAATAAGAAGAAGTCTTTTTGCTTTTTTGTATGCAAAAGACTATCAGATGATAGAAAAATTGGATGAGTTAATAAAACCTAAAAGACCAAACAAAAGGATAGTCATTCCGCAGGAAATGGGAAAAAATATAAAAAAATGGAACAAAGAGGAAAATAGATGAAAAACATAAAAAATTATGATTTAGAAGAATTAAAAATAGAGTTAAAAAATTTAGGAGAAAAGCCATTCAGAGCAGAGCAAATTTTTCAATGGTTATACAAAGAAAAAGTAGAAAACTTTGATGAAATGACAAATCTTTCTTTAGAATTAAGGGAAAAGTTAAAGCAAAATTATACAATATGTAATTTTAATATCTTAAAAAAGCAAGAATCAAAAGATGGAACAATAAAATATTTATTTGATGTCCTAGATAAAAATGCAATAGAAACAGTTCTTATGAAATACCATCATGGAAATACTATATGTGTATCATCTCAAATAGGATGTAAAATGGGATGCAAATTTTGTGCATCAACTGGGATTAATTTTATAAGAAACTTGAGTTCTGGAGAAATTATAGAACAGATTATAAAAGTAGAACAAGACACAAGAGAAAAAATTTCAAATGTTGTATTTATGGGAATAGGAGAGCCATTAGATAATTATGAGCAAGTAGTTAAAGCAATAAGAATGATAAATAATCCAAAAGGGTTAAATATTGGAGCACGTCATATTAGTGTTTCAACAAGTGGATTAGTACCTAAAATTTATAAATTAGCAGAAGAAAATATTCAATGTACATTATCAATTTCATTACATGCTACAAATAATGAAAAAAGAAGTAGTATGATGCCTGTAAATAATACATATCCTATTGAAGAATTGTTACAAGCCTGTAAAGATTATATTGAAAAAACAAATAGAAGAATTTCTTTTGAATATGCTCTAGCAAAGGATAATAATGATAATTTACAAGATGCAAAAGAACTGGTAAAATTATTAAAAGGAATGCTTTGTCATGTTAATTTAATTCCAATTAATAAAATAGAAAACGGACAATATACAAAAAGTTCAAATGAAAACATAATGAAATTTCGAGATTATTTAAATGACCACGGAATTGTAGCAACTATTCGTAGGGAATTAGGTTCTGATATTGATGCAGCTTGCCGGACAATTAAGAAGAAAAAATTTAGACAATTTAAATCAAATATAGTAAAATAAGTAGCATAAAAGGAGTGAAAAAATGATATTAAAAGATATAAAAGAGATATTTCCTTTATCAAATAAAATGAAAGTATATGCATTTGTTGGACCATCTGGAACAGGAAAAAGTTATAGAGCTCAAATGGTTGCAGGGGAAAAAGATACTCATTTTATTATAGATGATGGATTATTAATAAAAGATAATGAAGTAGTAGCAGGAGAATCAGCCAAAAAAGCACCAACAAAAGTAGCTACTGTTAAGCATGCTCTATTTTATCAAGAAGAAGAAAAAGAAGAAATTATAAAAGCATTAAAAAAATATAGGCCACAAAGCATATTAATATTGGGAACTTCTGATGGTATGGTACAAAAAATTGCAGAAAATCTCGGTTTACCGGAAATAGAAGAAACAATTTATATTACAGATGTAGCAACAGAGCAAGAAATGGAAACAGCAAGAAAAATAAGAGTAACAGAAGGAAAACATGTAATACCAGTTCCAACTTTTGAAATAAAAAAAGACTTTTCAGGATATTTATTAGATCCACTTCAAATTTTTAAATCAAAAGGAAAAGGGCAAAAACCATACATATCAGAAAAATCAATAATTAGACCAACATTTAGTTATATGGGAAGATTTACAATATCTGATTTAGTATTTAGACAAATTGTAGAATATTTAGCATCTCGGAACACCAGCAATATACAAAATACTGAAAACTAGAGTAGAAAATTATGGTGAAGGTGCAAAGATTTATATTGAATTAACTATAATGTATGGATATAATGTAATGGATGGAATAAGAGAATTTAAGGAAAAAGCTAAAAAAGAAATTGAAAAACTAACGGCTATGAATGTAGTAGAATTAGATGTAGTCGCAAAAAATATATATGTACCAGAAAAGGATGATTAAATGGAAACAACAAAGCAAGAACAAGAAGAATTATTAAAATGGTTATTTGGAGATAATATTAATATAAAGCAAGAAGAAGATATAACTTTAGCACCATATTATGAAGATATTAATATTTATTATACAGATGAAATATATAACTTATTTAAAACCAATGTACTAAAAAGAGAAGGCAAAATTATGCAGTTAGGCTCCGAATTTTTGCAATCTGAAAATACGTATCATACTAGACTAGAGCATTCTAAAGGAAGTTATAGAAATATTATACAATTCCTAAGTATACAATATAGAAAACCAGAATGGCGAGAATATATTGAAAAGAATAAATTAAAAGGCTATTTGGTAGAAAAAATAAAATTTATGTGCATACATGATATTGGACATTCTATGTTTTCTCATGCAATCGAAGAATTAATAGGAGATAAAAATTGTACACATGAAGATATTGGTAGAAAAATAGTTCAAGATGACGAAGAAATACAGCAAGCCTTAAAAAATATACAAGCTAACGAGCAAGATAGTAATATAAAAGGAGATGGCTCATTAGAATCTTTATGTGAGGGTAATATAGATTTTGATAGAATGGATTTTTTGCTAAGGGACAGAATTTATACAGGGAGAGGATATAAAAATGATTTAATATTAAAATTGAATATGATGTGTGATATTGAATATATACCAGAAAAGGGATCTTACGAATATGTATATAGGCCAGAAGCATTAGAATACATAGAAGAATTTTTACAAACCAGAGTGGATATGTATAAAAGTGAATATGCATCAAAAAATACAAAATCAACAGATATATTCATGTCATATTTAGTGCAAGAAATTAAAGATGGAAAGATTAAGTCAGCAAAAAAAATCCAAAAATTTTTAGAACATATTGTGGGAAAATCATTAGAAGAAATAGATGTAGAAGAATTCTTACAAACAAACGATATAGTATTTTTAAATGAATTAATATGTGATTTAAATCAAGTAGAGCAAAATGAACTATTAAGCTATATTACTAAAAGCAAACAAACTTTATTACAAGTAGCAATTAGCTTATTAGATCCACAAAATACAGAATACAGTAGCTATAGTGAAGAAGAAAAAGAATTTTTAAAAAATTTGAAAAACTTAATAAAAAATCAGAAAAATAACACAAATCAAAATCTAGAAGATATAATTATAAATGTTGAGTTTAAAGAATATAAAGGAAATCAAATAAAAGAAGAAATTAATAAAATATTAGAAGGACAACATACTGATGGAATTCATGAATATACAAAAACATATAAAAAATACAATAAAAATCAGCCAATATATATTAAAGATAGAAATAATAAAATATATACATTAGATAAATATCCAATGCTACAAATAGATTTATCTGATGAAAACAAATATGGATATGAAATTATTGTACCACAATTAAAAAAACAAGGAATTTCTTTAGAAAAAATAGACCAAATAAAACAACTAATCAAGCAATATCAAGAACAAGAAAATCAACCAAGAAGCGAAAAAGTTGATACTAATAGAATGAGTATGTTTAAAACTCAAACTGGAGAAATAGCCTATGAAGATAAAATGGAAGAATTTTTTCCAGAAAGGTAAAATAAAAAGGAGAGAAAATAAAATGTCATTTGTTGTTGCAATTGATGGACCAGCAGGTTCAGGAAAAGGAACTATTACAAAATTAGTGGGAGAAAAATTAAGATTAGTAAATATAGATACAGGTGCAACATTTCGTTGTGTTGCATTAAATATGCTTAAAGAAAATATAAATATAGAAGATGAAGAAAAAATAGAAGAAATGTTAAAAAACATTAAAATTGAAATGACGGAAAAACGGCGAAGTTTTTTTAAACGGAGAAGATGTAACCAAAAAAATAAGAGAAAATGAAGTAAATAACTTTGTTTCTCCTGTATCTACAATTAAATCTGTTCGTAGTAAATTACTAGAAATACAAAGAAAAATAGCAGAAGGAAAAAATGTTATTATGGAAGGAAGAGATATTGGCACAGTTGTATTTCCAAATGCTGATGTAAAAATTTATTTAGATGCTTCTGCAGAAGAAAGAGCAAAAAGAAGATTAAAACAAAATGAAGAAAAAGGTATAGAAACTTCTTATGAAGAAGTTTTACAAAACATTATAGATAGGGATAAAAGAGATTCAAGTCGAGAAATTGCTCCATTAAAACAAGCAGAAGATGCCATATATGTAGATACAACAAATTTTACAATTGAAGAAGTTGTAGAAAAAATAATAGAGATTATAGAAAAAAGAAGGTAGGAAAGATTGGAAAAAATAAAAAATGGTTTTAAAAGTATTATTAAATGGATAGTTAGAGGTGCTATGTATTTATGGTTTAAAATTTATTATAGAGCAGAAATTATAGGTTTAGAAAACATACCAAAAGATGAACCTCTTATCTTTTGTGGTAACCATAGAACATACTTAGACCCACCTTTAATGGTGTGTACTGCTAAAAGACATATGAGATTTTTAGCAAAAGATGAACTAGCCAGAAACCCATTTTTCAATTTTTTAGGTTGGGCTTTTGGTGCAATTCATGTAATGAGAGATGACAAAGACATTGCAGCAATTAAAGAATCTTTAAAAGCATTAAAAGCTGGAGAATGTATTGCTTTATTCCCAGAAGGAACAAGAAATGGCATAGAAAAGGGAGAAAAACTAAAAGATGGAGTAGCATTTTTTGCAGTAAGAAGCGGTGCCAAAATATTACCTTGTGGAATTAAGGGTGGAACAAAGGAACATAGAAAAGTCACAATAAAATATGGAAAACCATTAGATTACAGTCAATATAAAGGTAGCAAAGATAAAGATGTGTTAGAAAAAATAACACGGTGAAGTTATGGACAATATTATGGAATTAGCAAAGTAAGACAATATAAAAATATATTGAACTTTTTGTAGTAGCAGGTTAAATCAAAATATTATAGAGCAAACATAAAATATGTTTGACAAAAGAAAGAAATAGTAGTATAATTTAATAGTTAATTTATATAGACGTTTTTCAAAAATAAAATTGAAAAGCGTCTTAACTTATGAAAACAAAAAGAAAAGGAAGTAATAAAAAATGAACAACCCAAAAATAAGAAATATTGCAATAATTGCACACGTAGATCATGGAAAAACAACATTAGTAGATGCTATGTTAAAACAAAGTCATGTATTTAGAGAAAATGAACAAGTAAGAGAAAGAGTAATGGATTCAAATGAATTAGAGCAAGAAAGAGGAATTACAATTTTATCTAAAAACACTTCTGTAATGTATAACGATATAAAAATAAACATTGTAGATACTCCAGGTCATGCTGACTTTGGTGGAGAAGTAGAAAGAGTATTAAAAACAGTTGATGGAGTTTTACTATTAGTAGATGCTTTTGAAGGAGCAATGCCTCAAACAAGAGAAGTTCTTAAAAAATCATTAGCATTAGGATTAAAGCCAATTGTCGTAATAAATAAAATTGATAGACCAGGAGCAAATCCTTCAAAAGTAGTAGATCAAGTAATAGAACTATTCATCGAATTAGATGCAACTGATGAACAATTAGACTTTCCAGTAATTTATGCATCTGCTAAAAGTGGAATTGCAAAAAGAGAACTAAATGAAGAATCACAAGACCTAAACTGTCTATTTGAAACTATAGTAAACACTATTAAAGCACCACAATGTGATGAAGAAGGACCTGCCCAAATGCTAGTATCAAACATTGATTATGACGATTATGTTGGAAGAATTGCTGTTCGGTAGAGTAGAAAGAGGAACAATAAAAAATGGTATGCCAGTTTCAATTTGTGGAAAAGAGGATAAAATTACACAAGGAAGAATCGCTAAAGTGTACACTCATGTAGGGCTAGACAAAGTAGAAGTAGAAGAAGGAAAAGCAGGGGATATAATTGAACTTGCAGGAATTCCAGACATCAATATTGGAGATACAATTTGTGATTTCAATCATCCTGAAAAAATACCATTTGTAGACATAGATGAACCAACAGTATCAATGACTTTTAGTGTAAATAATGGACCTTTAGCCGGAAAAGAAGGACAATTTATTACATCTAGGCACATTAGAGATAGATTATTTAGAGAATTAGAAAGAAATGTATCTTTAAGAGTAAAAGAAACAGATTCACCAGATTCTTTTGAAGTTTCAGGTAGAGGAGAATTGCATTTATCTATCTTAATCGAAACAATGAGAAGAGAAGGATTTGAATTACTAGTATCTAGACCAAAAGTTATTATAAAAGAAATTAATGGAGAAAAATGTGAACCAATAGAGCGCCTAGTAGTAAATGTTCCAGATGATAGTGTAGGAACTGTAATTGAAAAACTAGGAAGAAGAAAAGCAGAAATGATAAACATGGAGCCAGCAGAAGAAGGTCATACTAAAATTGAATTCAAAATACCAGCAAGAGGTTTAATTGGTTACAGAACAGAATTTTTAACAGATACAAAGGGCGAAGGAACAATGAATCATATATTTGACAGTTATGAGCCATTTAAAGGAGATATTCAAGCAAGAGTAAGAGGAACAATAGTAGCCTTTGAAGCAGGAAAATCAATAACTTATGGATTATACAATGCACAAGATAAAGGAGATTTATTTATAGGACCAGGTGTAGAAGTATATGAAGGAATGATTGTTGGATTGAATTCAAGAGGAGAAGACTTAGCAATAAATGTATGTAAAGAAAAGCACTTAACAAATACGAGAGCTTCTGGTTCAGATGATGCTCTTCGTTTAGTACCACCAATTCAAATGTCTTTAGAAAAAGCAATTGAATTTATTCAAGATGACGAATTAGTAGAAGTAACACCTAAATCAATACGTTTAAGGAAGAAAATACTAAATACAAAGGAAAGAGAAAGAGCAAGCCGTAACAACAAATAAATTATAAAGATAATAGAAAAAAGCAAAATCTGGGTTGAAGAAGCAAAAAACTTCAACCCAGATTTAATAAATAAAAATAAGGGGAGAAATGTTAGAATAATGAACAAAGAAGAATTAGAAAAAATCAAGAAAAAAGCATTAGAAGAACACATTCCAATAATAATGGATGACACTTTAGAAGTAATGGAAAAATATTTAAAAGAAATAAAGCCAAAAAGAATATTAGAAATTGGCACAGCAGTAGGATATTCAGCAATGTGTTTTACATTATTTTTAGAAGAAGGCGGAAAAATTGATACGATAGAAAGAGAATCAGATAGAGTAAAACAAGCCAAAGAAAATATAAAAAAAGTTGGAGTAGAAGATAAAATCAACATATACGAAGGAGATGCTTTAGAAATCTTGCCAAAATTAGAAGAAAAATATGACGCTATATTTATAGATGCAGCAAAAGGAAAATATCCATTTTTCTTAGAGCAAGCATTAAGACTAATAAAACAAACAGGAATAATTTTTGCAGATAACATCTTATATAAAGGATATGTAATGAGCGATTATAACAAGCACAAACAACGTACAGCAGTAAGAAACTTAAGAGAATATATAAAAGAAGCAACTGAAAATCCAAGATTAATAACAGAAATTTTAGAAGTCGGAGACGGCTTAGCAATAAGCAAAATAAAATAAGGTGGAAGTGGGGACAGGCACAACGTTGACAAAAATGTCAACGTAGTGCCTGTCCCCAATCCGACCAAAATCCGACTATAAGGTAAATTCTTCATCTGTTTTTTCGGCATTTGCTTTTTTATCTAATTTTTTTCTAAGTTTTTCAGCATAGTTTAAAATATTTTTTCTAGAAATATCTCGTGGCAATTTCGAAGCAATTTTTTCATGCTTTGTTGCTATCTTTAACATATCTTTCATAGAATCACTAATATCTTTGTCAGAAGGATCATCTTTATCTGTAATACCTTTTTTTACAATTAATGTTTCTAGTCTTCTAATTAACATTTCTCTTAAACAGGTATTAGAATCTTTTTTTCTTAATATTTCAGCAAATTCACCAATTAATTTTTTGTGATGAATTGTGGCAGTTGTAGTTGACGTATGTCCAGAACTGCATACATTCATATATGGTGACAAAGATAAAGCGGTAGAAAATAAATATTCATTTGCATCTATAGAAGACATTGTAATTTTTTCACCAGAATTAATACGCTCTTGCAATTTATCCGAATCTATATTTCCTGTTCTGTCATACAATCCATCTAAATTGTTAGTAGAAAGAATTTGAATAGTGTCTTTTATTTTAATATGATTCATCATTTCACGGCATTTTTCGGAATTTTGATATCTTATTCCTTCTGGTGTTGCCATAAATTTTGCTTTTTCAGATTTATTTTTAAATTCAGGTATTTCATAAGGAGAAACAAGAGTATCTGCAGAGATACTATCAAGTTTGTCTAAGTAATAAGAAATATCGTTTTCATCATTCGGATCAACTAATTCAAAAAAGCCTTTAACGTTAACTGTTTTTCCATCCATACCACTATGATAAGCACTTCCTTTTGTAGAAGCATAATAAGCCTTATTTGATTGAGCCTGTAGTTCGATTGAACCAAAAGGAGACTCTAGCGAATAGTAGATAGATTGAAAACCATTTGTTTTTTTTAATTCTTTTTCAAAACAAGAATTAGTTTTTAATGCATTTTTTACTAGAGGGTCGTTAAGAACGATAGGCAAAATTTTTCGTAAAATTGCAAAATGGTATTGATCATTTGAACGTGAACGGAAATCATCTAGTAGTTTTGATAGTTCAAGTTCATCTGATGGTTTAACGGGTGGAAATTCATCTGATTCTGAAAAGTAATTATATTGATAACATGTATCATCATAAAGTTGTTTAAAAGAAGGTTGAGGTTTTCTTTCATCAGTAAATTCCTTAGGAGTGATTTCTAAAATCCTATGTAATAAATCTTTTCTTAACCTATAATATTCTTTGTTACTTTTTATTGGAGAATATAAGTATTGCTCAACTTGTTTTATAAATTCAACATGACTGACATCTTTAGAAGTTTTTTTGTAATAAGGAGAAAGTTTTTGAATATCAGGGTCATTTAAGATTTGTTCAGATTCTCCTTTAGCAGGGCGTGAACCATTAATATCATCTAAAACAATTCTAACACCAGAAATATCTTTTTGAAGTGCAACAGTGTCTAATTCTGTAGTTAAATCTTTTGATTTCATAATAGATTTAGGAATTTCTTTTTGAATGTTTTTTATATAACTCATATCGCTTTTTGTTCTAAATGGTATGTATATGCTTAATTGAGGAAAAAATTTTTTTGTAGTTAAGTAAATAGCAGCAGTTAAATAGCACAAAAATTCTCTATTTGTAGATGAATTACTTTTTTTATACTGTTCTGCTAAATCCATGAGATTATTATGTGAATTTTTCTGTATTTTATGTATTTTTAAACCATCTTTAAATTCATTATCTTGCATTAAATCTAGCCTCCTAATTATTTAGTCTTTATGTTATTATAATATAATTTCAAGAAAAAAGTCAACAAGTAAGAATTGACAATATCAAAAAACGCTTATATAATAGAATATAAAGAAAATAAGGAGTAATTAACCATGAAAGAAATAGAATTATTAGCACCAGCAGGATCATTTGAAAAAGCAAAAACAGCATTTTTATATGGAGCAGATGCTGTATATTGTGGTACATCATCTTTATCTCTTAGAACAAGAGCAGACATGGAAGCAGATGATTTAGAAAAAACAATAAAATATGCACATGAAATAAATAAAAAAGTATATGTAACAATAAACATATTTGCTTGGGATGAAAAATACGAAGAAATAATAGATATGGCAAAAAAATTAGAAATATTAAAACCAGATGGAATAATTGCAGCAGATGTAGGAGTAATAGAAACATTAAAAAAATATGCACCATCAGTTCCAATTAACGTAAGCACACAAGCAAATATAATTAGTTTGCAAGACTGCAACTTTTGGTATAAAAATGGTGCTAAAAGAGTAATTATGGCAAGAGAAATGAACAAAGAACAACTAAAATATATTATGGAAAACAAGCCAAAAGATTTAGAAGTAGAAATATTTATACATGGTGCAATTTGTTTTGCCTTCTCTGGAAGATGTTTTTTAAGTGACTTTTTATCTTGTAGAAGTGCCAATTTAGGAGATTGTGCGCAAAGTTGTAGATGGTCTTATAATTTATATGCAGAAGAAAAAAATAATTTAGGAGAACTTATGCCAATAGAAACAAGCAAATATGGGACAAGTATATTTTCATCTAAAGATTTATGTTTAATTAAAGAATTACCAGAAATTATTGAAATGGGAATAGATAGTCTGAAAGTAGAAGGAAGATTAAAAACAGAGTATTATATTGCAAGTGTAATTAACACATATCGTACAGCAATTGATGAATATAGAAAAAATCCTAAAAATTATGATTATACAAAGTATTTAAATGAACTAGAAAAAGCAAAAACAAGGGGATTAACTACATTCTACTTTAATGACAGAAACAATAAAGATATTCAAGAATATAGTGGAAGGCAATATAATGAAAATTATGAATTTGGAGGAAAAGTTTTAGAATATAATCAAGAAAAATCAATAATTGAAATAAAAAATAAACTAAATATAGGAGATACATTAGAAATTATTATACCACATAAAATTGAACCATATGAATTTAAAATAGAAACCCTATGGGATATAGATACAGATGAAAAAATAGATGCTATTAGTCCAGGAGTTAAAGGACAAAAAGTAAAAATGAAATTACCGATTGAATGTAAGCAAGGTTGGATATTAAGAAGAAAAAAGAACTACACCGAAACGTAAAGTGTAGTTCTTTCTCTCCTCGAATGCTTAAAAGGAGATAATAACAATAGAAATTGTTACTAGGGCAATTATATAACAAAAACTAAACCTTGTCAAATGAATTACAAAGACATATTTTTTAATAAACTAGAAAGATAAAACCCGAAAAAGACAACAAACAAAACCAAGTAAAACCTCAAAAATAGAGGAAAAATCAGGTAACAACACAAAAACAGATCCAAATGTAAAACCAATTATACAATAAAAAGTAGGCACATAATAAAAGTCTAACAAAAACTTAGTAAACTTCATAAAACAAAAGCAACCGAATTAAAATTCCAATCCCAATAGGAATTAAAACAGGAAAATACAAAGTAGAAATAGAATTTAAATATGTACTATAAATTCCTAAAAGCATTAAAATTACAGTGCTACTAACACCAGGAACAATAATTCCACAAGACATCAAAAATCCGGCATAAAACTAAATATAAAATATTATAATTTTCCATTGTTATTGAAAAGCCAAAAACATTTTCGAAAAAAATAGAAGCAATTCCAATTGCAAGACTAAAAAAGAAAAATATTAAATTTGAAAGTTTAAATTTTTCTTTTTTATTTACTTCTTTTACAAGCATTGGAATACTGCCCAAAATAAACCCTATAAAAATAGATTTAGTTTGTAGGGGAAACTCAACTAAGCAATAATTTAAAATTTTTCCAAAAATGAAAAAGCCTAAAACAGTACCTATTAAAATAGGTATAAGAAATTTTAAATTTTTTTTGATATCTTTTGTAAAGTTTAAAATACTATCTAAAAGTTTTTCATAAATTCCAAAAATCACACAAAAAACACCACTGCTAATGCCCGGAAGTATTGCACCTGAGCCAATTGCAATACCTTTTAAACAATCAAATATAAACTTCATTTTGCAAAAATCACCTCTTTAAACTATATGAAAAATAACAAAGATTATACTGACCTTTCAGTCTAATGCTATATTTACCTAATTTATGATATAAATATATAGATAAAACAAAAGGAGAATACATATGGATAAAATAACAGATTTAAAAGACATGTTAAAAAAATCAGGTGAAAAATATGGAAACAAAATAGCCTATCAAATAAAAAAAGAAGATGGAACTTACAAAATCATAACACATCAACAAGTAAGTGAAATGATAGATGCCTTAGGAACAGCCTTAATAAATATGGGCTTAAAAGGAAAAAGAATAGCAATTATCTCTGAAAATAGATATGAATGGGAAATTGCTTATTTAGCAATAGTTTGTGGAACAGGAATAGTAGTTCCTTTAGACAAATCTTTGCCAGAAAATGAGTTAAAAAGTTTAATAAAACGTTCAGAAGTAGAAGCAATATTTTATTCAAAAAAATATGAAAACACATTAGAAAAAATAAGAAACGAAGGAATAGGCAAACTAAAACACCTAATATCTATGGATTTAGAAGAACACACAAAAGGAAACTACTCAGAAAAAGAATTAATAAAAACAGGAAAAAAACTAATAAAACAAGGAAACAAAGAATTTTTAGACAGCAAAATAGATAATGAAAAAATGAGTATTATGCTATTTACATCAGGAACAACATCAGCATCAAAAATAGTTGCATTATCACACAAAAATATCTGTTCAAATTTAATGGATATTTCAGCTATTTTAGATGTAGATGAAAAAGACGTATTTCTATCTTTTTTACCACTACACCATGTATTTGAATGTACAGTTGGATTTTTGTTTTCATTGTATAAAGGTTCAAAAACAGTATTTTGTGATGGAATTAGACATATTCCAGAAAATATGAAAGAATATAAAGTGTCTGTAATGGCATCAGTTCCAGCAATTTACGAAAGGCTATTTAAAATTATTAGAAAACAAATAGAAAAACAAGGAAAACTAGAAGAAATTTTGCAAAAAGAAGAAAAATATAAAGATGCCAGCATGGAAGAAAAGAAAAAAGCATTTCAAGAAATCCACGATTTATTAGGCGGAAATGTAAAATTAATGATTAGTGGAGCAGCAAGTTTAGAAAAAGGAATAGAAGAAAAATTTAGATTAATAGGCCTTAACTTAGTTCAAGGATATGGGCTAACCGAAACTTCACCAGTAGTAGCAATACGGAACAAACAAATATCATAAAATTGGCTCTATTGGAAAAACAGTTCCAAGTGTAAAAGCAAAATTGGTTAATACAAATAAAGAAGGCATTGGAGAACTTGTTGTAAAAGGCCCAAATGTAATGCTTGAATATTTTGAAAACAAGCAAGAAACTAAGAAAGCATTAGTAGATGGCTGGTTTTACACAGGTGACTTAGCAAAAATTGATGATGAAGGATATATTTTTATTTGTGGAAGAAAGAAAAGTGTAATAGTTCTAAAAAATGGAAAAAACATTTACCCAGAGGAAATGGAAAATTTAATTAATAGAATTGAAGGAGTAGAAGAATCATTTGTATTTGGAAAGCAAATGTCAGAAGATAAAAATGATATTAAAATTTTTGCTAAATTAGTCTATAATGAAGAAATTGTTGAAGATGCCTATAAAGTAAAAGGTAAAGAAAATATTTATAAAGTTATTAATGAAAAAATAAAAGCAATTAATCAATCTATGCCACAATACAAAGCAATTAAAGGAATTTTCTTAACACAGGAGCCATTAATAAAAACAACAACTAATAAAATAAAAAGACAAGACAATTTAGAAAAAATAAAAAAAGAAGGCATTTTATAAATATGGAACTATCAAATCAAAAAATAGATTATTTAAAAAAAATTGATTCCACTCAATTAGAAATTTTAAGAAGAATAGAAAAAAACAATATACAAGATAGGGAAATTGTTGTAGCAGAAATTCAAACAAACGGAATTCGGCACACATGGGAGAAAATGGTATACAGACGAAGCAGAAAACATTGCGTTTTCTATTTATATTGATACTAAACAATGCAATGTGCAAAAAATAGAAGGATTAACAATTGAAATTGCAAAAATGATAATATCAGTTTTAAAAAAACTATATAACATAGAGCTAAAAATTAAATTTCCTAATGATATTGTGTATAAAAATAAAAAAATAGGTGGAATTTTAACTCAGACAAAATTAAACGGAAACAAAGTAAAATATATAGTAATTGGAATTCGGATTAAATACAAACCAAGAAAAATTTAATCAAGAAATAGAAAAAATAGCATCTTCTATAAAAAAAGAATTCAGGGTAGAAGTAGAAAGAAATAAATTTATAGAAGAATTTTATAAATTATTAGAAGAATATTTAAAGGAGAGATTTTGAAATGAAAATCGGATTTTTATTTCCAGGTCAAGGATCACAAACAGTTCGGGATGGGAAAAGATTTATACGAAAAATATGAGAAAGTAAAAAATACATATGATAGGGTAAAAGAATTAACAGGAATTGATGTTGCAAAAATTTCATTTGAAGGGCCAGAAGAAATTTTAAACCAAACAAAATACACACAAATTTGTATTTTGACAATGAGCCTATCAATTTTAGAAATATTAGAAGAAAAAGGGATAAAGGCTGATATGTCATGTGGCTTAAGTTTAGGAGAATATTCTAGTTTAATTTATGGAAAAGCATTAGATTTTGAGGAAGGTGTAAAAATTGTTCAAAAAAGAGGAGAATTTATGCAAGATTTATGCCCTAAAGGAGATTTTTGGGCAATGTCAGCAGTATTAGGACTAAATGATAAAGTTGTTGAAGAAATATGTAAAAAAGTAACAAAAGGTTTTGTTGTACCTGCAAATTACAATTATCCGGGGCAAGTTGTAATTTCTGGCGATAAACAAGGAATAGACGAAGTAACAAACTTAATGAAAGAAGCAGGAGCAAAAAAGGTTGTACCTTTAAAAACAAGTGGACCATTTCATACTGAAAAATTGGAAGAAGCATCAAAAGCCTTAAGAGAGTTTTTAAAAAATAAAGAAATAAAATTGCCTAAAATAGAAGTAATAAAAAATTTAGATGCTAAACCATACACAAATCAAGATAATATAAAAGAAATTTTAGCAAAACATGTTATGAGCCCAACAAAAATGTCAGACTCAATAAAATATATGTTAGAAAATGGAGTAGATACATTTGTCGAAATAGGACCTCGGAAAGACCTTATCTAGTTTTGTTGCATCAGTAAAAAAAGCAGAAGAAAAAGAGGCAAAAATTATAACTATAAACAATGTGCAAACATTGGAGCAAGCAATTAAAGAGATATTAATTTAATAGAGGAGGAAAAATACAAATGGATAAAGTAGTGTTAATTACAGGAGCAACAAGAGGAATTGGAAAGCAAATTGCGCTTACACTTGCAAAAGAAGGATATAATATAGCGTTAAATTTTAGAACAGAAAATGAAGATTTAACTAAAACTAAAGAAGAAATAGAATCAATAGGAGTACAATGCCTATCTGTAAAAGGAGATGTTTCTAATTTTGAAGAATGTGAAAACATAGTAAAACAAACAATAGACAAATTTGGAAAAATTGATGTTTTAGTAAATAATGCGGGTATGACAAAAGACATGTTATTAATGAGAATGAAAAAAGAAGATTTTGAGCAAGTAATTGATGTTAATTTAGTAGGAACTTTCAACATGACAAAAAATGTCATAAGCCATATGCTAAAAGCAAGAAATGGAAGAATTATTAATATATCATCTGTTGTAGGAATCTCAGGAAATGCAGGTCAAACTAATTATTCAGCATCAAAGGCTGGAATAATTGGTTTTACAAAAAGTTTAGCAAAAGAAGTTGCCTCAAGAAATATATTAGTAAATGCAGTAGCGCCAGGCTTTATACAAACTAATATGACAGATGTATTAAAAGAAGAAGTAAAAGAAGAAATTGCAAAAACTATTCCATTAAAAAGAATGGGAAAACCAGAAGATGTAGCAAATGTAGTCAAATTTTTAGCATCAGAAGATAGTTCTTACATAACAGGACAGGTTATTAATATAGATGGTGGAATGTTAATGTAAAAGGAGGATAAACAAAATGGAGAAAAGAGTTGTAATTACAGGCTTAGGTACAATTAATCCAATAGGAAAAAATGTAGAAGAAAGTTGGGAAGGAATAAAAGAAAAGAAGTGTGGAGTAGATAAAATAACACAATTTAACCAAGACAGTTTTAAAACCACTTTAGCAGCAGAAGTAAAAGACTTTAACCCAATAGATTATTTAGATGCAAAGCAATCAAGGAGATTAGATAGAAGTTCTCAGTTTGCAATTATTGCAGCAAGAGAGGCTTTAAAGGATAGTAAAATAACACACGAAAATACAGATTTTGAAAGGATTCGGAACATTTGTAAGTTCTGGAATAGGAGGACTAAATACTATACAAGAACAAGCAGAAATAAATTACGTTAAAGGAAATAATAGAGTATCACCTATGTTTATTCCAATGGCAATTGCAAATATGCCAGCAGGAAACATTTCAATTGACTTAGGACTAAAAGGAGAATCTATTTCAATTGTAACAGCATGCGCATCATCTACACATGCTATAGGAGAAGCATATAAAACCATTAAATACGGCTCAGAAGATGTAATTTTTGCAGGTCGGAACAGAAAGTGCTATTTGTACACTTGGAATTGCTGGATTTGAGAATATGAAGGCCTTATCACATGCAACAGATAAAAATAGAGCAAGTATCCCATTTGACAAAGAAAGGTCAGGATTTGTTATGGGAGAAGGAGCAGCAATTTTAGTATTAGAAGATTTAGAACACGCAATAAAAAGAGGAGCAAAAATATATGCAGAAATAATTGGGTATGGAGCAACATCTGATAGTTACCATATTACATCTCCTGCACCAGAAGGAGAAGGTGGAGCAAGGGCAATGAAAAGGGCAATTGAAGATGCTAAAATAAAACCAGAAGAAATTGACTATATAAATGCACATGGCACATCTACACATTTAAATGATTCTTTAGAAACAATGGCAATAAAAACGGCTTTAGGGGAAGCAAGCAAAAAAGTAATGGTAAGTTCTACAAAAGGAAATACAGGTCATTTATTAGGAGGAGCAGGTGCAATAGAAGCAATATTTTGTGTTAAAGCAATTGAAGATAGTTTAGTTCCACCAACAATTAATTATAAAGAAAAAGACGAGGAATGTGATTTAGATATAGTACCAAATGAACCACGAAAAAAAGAAATAAAAATTGCTATGTCAAATTCTTTAGGTTTTGGTGGGCATAATGCAAGCATTATTATAAAGAAATATAAAGAGTAGGAGGCTATTAAAATGGAATATGAAAAAATAAAACAATTGATGGATGATATGGGAAACTCTAAACTAACAGATTTAGAAATTGATTTTCCAGATGGTACTAAAATCACTATGAAAAAAGGAGAAAATAAAGTTATACCTGTGGAAAAAGGGGAAAAAACCTTAGAAACTGCAGAAAAAGAAACAGAAAAAGAAAACGAAGTAGAAAAGCCGAAAGGAAATATTGTAAAATCTCCAATGGTAGGAACTTTTTATTCAAAATCATCTCCAAGTAGTAATCCCTATGTTGTTCTAGGGCAAAAAGTTAAAAAAGGTGATGTGCTTTGTATTGTAGAAGCTATGAAATTAATGAATGAAATCGAATCAGAATTTGATGGGAAAATCTTAGAAATCTTGGTAAAAGATGGTGAAACAGTAGAATATGGACAGCCTTTATTTGTAATAGAGTAAAATAAGGAAAGAAGGAATTAAAAATGTTAAACAAAGAAGAAATAAAAAAAATTATACCCCAAAGAGAGCCATTTTTAATGATAGATGAAGTAGAAAGTTATATTCCTGGAGAAAGTGCAGTAGCATATAAAAATGTAAATAGTGAAGAGTGGTATTTTAAAGGACATTTTCCGGGAAATCCTATTATGCCTGGCGTACTTATTACAGAAAGTTTAGCTCAAACTGGAGCAGTTGCTATTTTAAGTGTAGAAGAAAACAAAGGAAAAAATGCAGTATTTGGCGGAATTAACAAAATGAAATTTAAAAAAATGGTTATTCCAGGAGATAGACTAAAATTAGAAGTTAAAATTATCAAACAAAAAGGACCAATTGGAATTGGTGAGGCTCTTGCAACAGTAAATGGAAAAGTAGCTGCAAAGGGAGAATTAACTTTTGCAGTTGTATAAAAAGTTATAAATTCATGAAGAGGAGTAAAAAAGATGAATAAGATTTTAATTGCTAATCGTGGAGAAATTGCAGTTCGTATTATAAGAGCATGCAAAGAAATGAATATAAAAACAGTTGCTGTTTATTCAGAAGCAGATAAAGATGCTATGCATACACGTTTGGCTGATGAAGCAATTTGCATTGGACCTGCAGATCCAAGAAAAAGTTACTTGAATTTTAAAAATATTATAGAAGCGGCAAATATAACAAAAGCAGATAGCATTCATCCAGGATTTGGCTTTTTATCAGAAAATAGCCAATTTGCAAAGATATGTGAAGAATCAAATATCAAATTTATAGGCCCATCATACAAAGTAATTGAACTAATGGGAAATAAATCAAACAGTAAAGAACTAATGAAATCAAATGGAATTCCTGTTATTCCAGGTTCAAATGGAAGTATTAAAGGATTAAAAGATGCAATTAATATAGCAAACAAAATAGGATATCCAGTTATGCTAAAGGCAGCAAGTGGAGGTGGAGGAAAGGGAATTAGAGTAGTTAAATCACAAGAAGAATTAGAAAATAACTATAATATTGTAAAACAAGAGGCAAAAATTTCTTTTAATGATGATGAAATTTATATTGAGAAATTCATTGAAAATCCAAGACATGTAGAAATACAAATTTTAGCAGATGAACATGGAAATATAATCCATTTAGGTGAAAGAGATTGTTCAATTCAACGTAAAAATCAAAAAATAATGGAAGAAACTCCATCAACTGCTATTGATGACAAATTAAGAAATAAAATGGGAGAAACAGCAATAAAAGCTGCTAAAGTTTCTGGCTATACAAGTTGTGGAACAGTTGAATTTTTAGTAGATAAAAACAAAAATTTTTATTTTATGGAAATGAATACAAGAATTCAAGTAGAGCATCCAATTACTGAAGCAAGAACTGGAATTGATATAGTAAAATCTCAAATTAGAATTGCAGCAGGAGAAGAAATAAAAATTAAACAAAAGGATGTAGAATTTAGGCGGACATAGCATAGAATGTAGAATTAATGCAGAAATGCCAAGTAAAAATTTTATGCCATGCCCGGGAACAATTACAGGTTTAAATTTGCCAGGTGGAAATGGCGTAAGAATTGATACAGCAATTTACGAAGGCTATACAATTCCACCTAATTATGACTCTATGATTGCAAAAATTATAACACATGGAGATACTAGAAATGAAGCAATTAGTAAAATGAAAAGAGCATTAGAAGAAACTGTAATAGAAGGAGTTAACACTAATCTTGATTTTCTATTTTCTATTATAAAAAATCCTAATTTTATAAGAGGAAACTTTGATACTTCATTTATTGAAAAGGAGATTTTAGAAAATGATTGTTGATAAAATAAAAAAAAGGGAGCCAACTGCTAAAAGAACAGAAAACAAAGTTGATATACAAGTTGGAAAATGGATAAAATGTGATAAATGTAAGGAAATTTTGTATAAAGAAGAAGTAAGAAAAAATTTTAGCATTTGTCCAAACTGTGGAAGTTATTTTAGAATGCACATAAATAAAAGATTAGAAACAATTATTGATGAAGGTACATATAAAAGATTTGATTTAAACATAGATACAACAAATCCATTAAACTTAGAAGACTATCCAAAAAAAATAAAAGCATTAAGAGAAAAAACAGGAATCCAAGAAGCAGTAAGTAGTGGAATTGGCAAAATTAATGGAGAAGAAGTTGTAATTTGTGTAATGGATAGTGGCTTTTTAATGGGAAGTATGGGCGTTGTAGTAGGAGAAAAAATTACTTATAGTATGGAAAAAGCAATAGAATTAAATCTACCAATAATCATATTTTGCGTATCTGGTGGAGCGAGAATGCAAGAAGGAATTGTTTCACTTATGCAAATGGCAAAAACAACAGAGGCAATCTCAAAATTAAATGAAGCAGGGATATTATATATTTCAGTTTTAACAGATCCAACTTATGGTGGTGTTACAGCTTCATTTGCAAGTTTAGCAGATATCATTTTGGCAGAACCAGGTGCCATGATAGGATTTGCAGGACCAAGAGTAATTGAACAAACAATTGGAGAAAATTTGCCAGAAGGTTTTCAAACATCAGAATTTTTATTAGAACATGGATTTATAGACAAAATTGTAGAAAGAAAGGAATTAAAAGACACTTTATATAAACTAATAAAATTATCAAAGAGGTGAGTTTAAAAGTGAATGAATTAACGGCTTGGGAGAGAGTAGAAATAGCAAGAAATCCAAAACGAAAAACATCAATGGATTATATTGAAGAAATATTTGATGAATTTATTGAATTACATGGAGATAGAAATTTTAGAGACGATAAATCCATTGTGTGTGGATTAGCAAGTATTAAAGAACAAAACTTTACAATTATAGCAGAACAAAAAGGAAGAACAACCAAAGAAAACATTGAAAGAAATTTTGGAATGCCAAACCCCGAAGCATACAGAAAAGGAATTAGATTTATGCGGGCAAGCAGAAAAATTTAAAAGACCAGTTATAACCTTTATTGATACTAAAGGAGCATATCCAGGTATTGGTGCAGAAGAAAGAGGACAACGGAGAAGCAATTGCAAAATCGATGTTAGAACTTGCAAAAATAAAAGTACCAGTTATTGCAGTTGTAATAGGTGAAGGCTCTAGCCGGGGGAGCATTAGCCCTAGGAATTGGAAATAGAGTATTTATGCTAGAAAATGCTATTTATTCTATATTATCTCCAGAAGGTTATGCAAGTATTTTATGGAAGGATTCTTCTAGGACAAAAGAAGCAGCGGAAAAAATGAAGTTAACAGCAAAGGATTTGTATGAATTAAAAATAATAGATAAAATAATAAAAGAGCCAAAAGGTGACGAAGAAGAAAGTTTTAAAAAGACAGCAAAAAACCTAAAAAAAGAAATATTAAATGCAATAGATGAAATGAAAAATATGTTGCCTAGTAGACTAACCGAAGAGCGTTATCAAAAGTTTAGAAATATGGGAGAATATAGGAGGATTTAAAATGTTATTAGAAGGAAAGAAAATTTTGATTATGGGAATTAGAAATAAGTGGAGTATTGCTTTTGGAATTGCAAAATCTGCATATGAAAATGGTGCAAAACTTATTTTTACTTATATGGGGGAAGAAAATAAAGATAAAATCGAAGAACTAATTTCTGAGTTTGAAGGAAGTAAAGCATATGTTTTAGATGGAGCATCAGAAGATGATTTAGTAAAAGAAGTATTTACAAAAATAAAACAAGAAAATGGAAAAATTGATGGAATTGTTCATGCAATTGCACATGCAAATACAGAAGATTTGCACAATGATTTTATTTATACAAGTAAAGAAGGGTATGCTCATGCTTGTGATGTAAGTAGTTATTCATTTGTATTAGTTTCAAGGATGGCAAAAGAGTTAGATTTATTAAATGAAAATGCAAGTTTAGTTACTTTAACATATTATGGTTCAAACAAAGTAATTGATAGTTATAATGTAATGGGGATTGCAAAAGCAGCATTAGAGGCAAGTGTGAGGTATTTAGCAGAAAATTTAGGAAAAGAACAAATAAGAGTAAATGCTGTTTCAGCAGGACCAATTAAAACATTATCTGCAAAGGGTATTAAAGATTTTGGTTCAATTTTAGATGTAATAGAAGAAAAAGCTCCATTGCATAAAAATGTTACAACCTATCAAGTTGGAAATGTAGTAACGTTTTTGCTAAGTTCTATGTCAGAAGCTCTTACAGGTCAAGTTGTTTATGCTGATAATGGATATAATATTATGGGAGTATAAAATAAAAAATAATAGGTCATGCACTTTTCAATTTTACAAAACATATAATTTGATTATATGAAAGGTAAAAATGGAGGTGCATTTATATTGCTATCGCTTTGCATGACAGGCATTTTAGGATTTTTTGAATTCCTAAAATCAGCAGTATTTGTCGTTCGGATATATTCAAGGAGGAAACCTATTTCCAGAACCATTAACACAAGAAGAAGAAAAGAATTGCTTAGAGCAGATGGCAAAAGGAGATGATGAGGCACGAAATATTTTAATTGAAAGAAACTTAAGATTAGTAGCCCATGTTGCAAAAAAATATAGTACGGCAAATGTAGATCAAGATGATTTAATTTCAATAGGAACTGTTGGACTAATAAAAGGAATTAATAGTTTTGATGTAGAAAAAGGGGCTAGGCTTTCTACATATGTATCTCGTTGTATTGACAATGAAATTTTAATGCATTTAAGAGCTACAAAAAAATTGGGTGCAGAAGTATATTTAAATGAGCCAATTGGAAAGGATAAAGATGATAATGTTGTAACTCTTCAAGAAGTGTTAGAAAATAATGAGAGAACTATTGATGAAGAAGTCGACATTAAAATGAAGATAAAGATATTGTATCAAAAAATGAAGGAAATATTGAAAGATAGGGAAAGAACTATTTTAGAGTTAAGATTTGGACTTGGAGGACATAAACCCAAAACACAAAATGAAATTGCAAAAATGATGGGAATTTCTCGATCGTATGTATCAAGAATTGAAACAAAAGCAATTAATAAACTGTCAAAGGAAATAAAAGAATAGAAAATAAAAAAGAAGTTTTTTGAATTCTAAATTATTGCTTCAAGAAACTTCTTTTTCTTTATTAATTTAATAAGTATATAAATAAGTTCAAATATGTTGCAAATAAGCACCATATAAAATATGGAAATTGAAGCAATCCGGCTAATTTATTTTTGTCATAAAATCGAACTATCATAACAAAAACTAAAAAAACAAGAAATACTATCCAAATAAAAGCAAATAGCCTCCATTTTAAAACAAAAAATATAATTGGCCATAATAAATTAACAAATAATTGTAAATAATAAATAAAATTAATTTTTGAATCTACTAAAGAATTACTATCTAAAATTCCATAGGAAATTCCCATTAAAACATATAATAAAGTCCATACAATAGGAAATACTATACTAGGTGGAGCAAAAAATGGCTTTTCTAAAGAACTGTAATCCATAGAACTAGATATTAGTAAACCAACAATTCCACCTAATATAATTGGAATTGCTATAGATTTAGCATAAATTTTAAATTTTTCTGACATAATTAAAAACCTCCTTAGTTCCATTTTATTTAGTATTTTGCAAAATATGAAAAAATAAAAAAGTCATAGACTTGAAAAGATTAGAGATTTGTGCTAATAATATATAAAGTAAAATAAAAGTTTTTAGGAGAAAAAAATGCAAAGAGTAAAGTTAAAAGATAGAGTTTTACCTACTTATACAAAAGGCGAAGAAATTTTTAATATGACTTCTCATATAGTAGGAGCAGTTTTAGGAGTAGTAGCAACTGTGCTATGCATTGTATTTGCATCAGTAAGAGGAAATGTATATGGAATTATAAGTGGAGCAATTTATGGAGTAACTATGATTGCACTTTATACAATGTCTAGCATTTATCACGGATTAAGCCCAAAGTTTATGTCTAAAAAAGTTTTTCAAATTTTAGACCATTGTTCAATATTCTTATTAATTGCAGGATCATATACACCTTTTGCTTTGTGTACTATAAGAGAGCAAGATACATTTACTCGGATGGTTTATTTTTGGGGTTATATGGGCTTTAGCAATTTTAGGAATTGTGCTAAATTCAATTGATATAAAAAAATTTAAAAAATTTTCTATGATTTGTTATTTACTTATGGGATGGTGCATAATTTTAAAAGCAAGTATTTTACCAAGTAGTCTAACAGCAAATGGATTTATTCTTTTATTATTAGGCGGAATTGCATATACTATAGGAGCAATTATTTATGGCATTGGAAAAAAACATAAATATTCTCATTCAATTTTCCATTTATTTATTTTATTAGGTAGCATTTTACAATTTTTCTGCATATTATTATATGTAATGTAAAAAGCACAATAGCATAGAAAATAAATAAAAGCAAGTTTTAAAAAAGCAAGATTAAAAGAGATTTACTTATATAAAGATAAGATAAAACTATATAATAAAAAGAAAATGTATTTTTAATAATAAATGCTTGATTTGTAAAGTATAGTAACATATGTTAAAATATAAATAACTTAAAAGTAATTAAATAAATTTCCCTGCATAGTGCGTATAGGCTTAAATTTTTAGAACCAACACACATAAAGAGGGGCCAAATCTCTGAATATGGCGTGCAAGCTCACATTAAATTTTAGTGAGAAGCCCAGGAGTATTTAGGTAGGCACCCACCTGTTTATAGGAACAGGTCCTTAAAAATTCAAGGTAACTGACGGCTAAGGCGGGGATTTTTTTGTGCCTAAAATCTAAAAATCATCTAAAGCCAAAATTGCTTTTGCATAAATTTTGCAAGAAAGAAGCAATTTATCAATATCAATAAATTCATCAGTTTGATGGCACATATCTTTATTTTTAGGAAAATTAGGACCAAAAGATATGCAATTATCAAAAGCACGAGCGAAAGTTGCACCACCAATTGCAATTGGCTCTAAATTAGAATTAGTTACTTCATTGTAAATACCACAAAGTGTTTTTACTAACTTGTTTTCTTTTGAAACATATAGTGCAGGCTTATAAGAAATAGTATCAAAATCAACATTTATGTAAGGACCAGTATATTTCATAAATTTATTTCCAACTTCAATAATGTTGACACTAACAGGAATACGAATATTCATGCCAATTTCTAAAATATTATTTCTAAAACAAAAATCTCCAACATTTAAAGTTAAACTTCCAGATTGATCTTTAAAATCAATTTCTAAATTTTTACCAGTATAATCAATGTTAATATAGTTTTGGAAAAAGTCAAATAATTCAACTGGAATGTCATAAATATTAAAAAGTTTAGATAAAATAACAATTAATCTTGAAATAGCATTTATTCCTAAATCTGGATGTGCAGCATGACTTTGTATGCCATAAGAAGTAAGTTTTAGTTCGGTTTCATCTAATTTATAAATATCAATTTCAAAGCCACTTTCTTTAATTAGATTTTTTAGGTTTTCAATAATTTCTGCCATTTTTAATTTTTTATCATTTATTTTTAATGTACAACTGCAAATTTTAGGAACAACGTTAATTGGATTGCCATAAGTGTTTATTTCTTTTATGACAATATTTTTATTTAGATATTTTGAATAATCCATTTTTAAATAAGATGTAAGAATTGATTTTTCTGCATAAATGCAAGGAAAATCAGCATCTGGACTAAAACTTACAAAAGGAAGTTCTTCATGAGACTTATAATAATCAATACATTTCCAATCATTTTCTTCATTTAAACCTAAAATTAAACGAACTCTGTTTTTTAATTTATAATTTTCCATAACTGCTTTCATTGCGTAAAGAGCACTAATAACAGGGCCTTTATCGTCAATTGCACCTCGTCCAAAAATTTTATTATCATAAATAGTACCGTGAAAATGGAGGATATGTCCAATTATCTCCCTCTGGGACAACATCAAGATGTCCAATTATTCCAATCAAATTAGGACCTTCACCAAATTCTATGTAACCACAATAACCATCTATGTTTTTAGTGCGAAATCCTAAACTTTTTCCTAAATTTAACATATATTCAAGTGCGTTATTTATGGAATTACCAAATGGGCGATCTGGATTTTTAGAGCAAGCAAATACACTTGGTATTTGTATTAATTCTTGAGTCCTTTTTATGATTTCATTTTTTTGAATTTCTATATATTTATCTAGCATAAAATTCATCCTTTCTGTTTTGGGTTTAATATTAAAGTATATTAGAGTAACTGAAAAGATAGAACTTATATTAGATATTAGTTAGAATTTTTTTATTTAGGCAAATATATCATAAGATATTGACATAAAAACAAAAATTCAATAAAATAAATAAGAAAAATAAAAAAGAAAATGGAGGAAACAAATGAAAAAGGAAAGTAGAGGAATCACATTAATAGCATTAGTAATAACAATAGTAGTATTGTTAATTTTAGCAGCAGTATCAATTGCAACTTTAACAGGGGACAATGGGATTTTGACAAAAGCACAAACAGCACAAAAATTAACTAAACAAGAGACAGCAAAAGAAAAGATACAAGTAGAAGTGTTAGGAAGTTTAGACAATAGTGGAAATATAGACTTAAACGAGTTAAATGAAAATTTAAAGAATGTAGAAGGAATAACAAAAGGATATCCAATTGAAGAATTGCCAGCAGAATTAACAGTAGATGGTTATACAGTAAAAATAGAAAAGAGTGGAAAAGTAACAGTAGAAGGAGAAGGAGGAAGTGACCCAACAGATACACCAGAACCACCAAAAGAACCTACATTTGAACATATAGACACAGCAGAAACAAATCCAGCAGGAAGTATGCCCATAGGTGCAACAGTAGTAGAATCAGATGCAAATAATGGAATTGTAATAAGAGATACAGTAAACGGAAATGAATGGGTATGGATAGAAGTGCCAAAATTACAGTCAAAAATGCCAACAAATTTAACATTTACAAATGAAACAGGTTATTCTGAAGCTGATCAAGAAAAGTGTGATTCCATAACGGCAGCACTAAAAGCATATGCAGATCCATATACAGAAGGAAAAAAAGGACAAGGACGTAATTGGAAAGATGAATGGTATGACAAATTAGGAACAACATATGATGGAGAAAATGAATATAGTGAAGTAAAATATATAGAATATAGTAGTGAGTTTACAGAAGCAAAAGAATACTATGGAACAATCTATAAAAATAATACAGGAACAGAAGAAGCAACAAGTTATGAGGAAGGAACAACATATTATGCCAAAATAACAGAAAAATTAAATGATACTTCAGGATGTGGATTGACTTATAATGAATATAAAGAAACATATCAAAAAATGATAAAAAGTGTGTACAAAAATGGAGGATTTTGGATAGGAAGATATGAGGCAGGAATAGAAGGAAGTACAAGGATAGAGGCTACAAGTTTAGCATTAGGAAGAACAGAAGAAAAAAAAGGAGATATTAGTAAAAATGCAATATGCCAAAAAGATGCAATACCATATAACTTTGTAACAGTTAGTCAAGCAGAAACATTAGCTAAGAAATTATCACCAGATAGTAGTAAAACAAGTAGTTTATTATTTGGAATACAATGGGATTTAGTATGTAAATACTTAGAAGTAAAAAGTGATTTAAATGAAACAGATATTAATACAAATAGTAATAAATGGGGAAATTATTGTAATGTAGAGATACCAATTGAAAGTAGTAATGCAAAAAGTGCTTATGTGTATTATAATAATAGTGATGGAAATTATTATTTTTCAAATGAATGGATAAAAATGACAGAAGCAACGAAACAAGCAATTACTGATATTAAAGCAGAAAATCGTATTTTATTGTCTACAGGAGCATCAGAAAAAACGAAAAGATTAAATATATATGATTTTGCAGGAAATGAATTTGAATGGACATTAGAACACGCAACCGCGTCTACCGACTATCCTTGTAGCCTTAGAGGAGGCTGTTTCTGCTATGACAGTTCTAATGTTCCGGCTTCTAACCGCAGCTCCTACACTACGACCGATGCCTTCAACGACTATTCGTTTCGCCCAGCTTTGTACTGAAAATTTAAGTATCAGTACGAGTAGGACTGAACGCTGTGAAAACCAAAATATAAACAATAGAAAAAGTAGCTTTAATATGCTATAATTGAATAGGAAAGGCTTGGGTGGCAAATAGGCCACCAAAAGCAGGAAAATTTTCTGACAGATGCCATATGAGTTTACTCATAATGGTATCAGTAGGAAAATTTTCTTTACTTTCGTGCCGTCACTGACGTGGCGTTTTTTGAGTTTTAGTCAAAAATAAAGAATTAGAAAAAATCAAAGAAAATTATAGGTTACTACTCAGCCCTAAAATAAAGTTATCCACAAAACAAATAAAAAAATAGTAAATAATCCACAGAATATTACAAAGGCTGTAACAATATTGAAATACTATTGTTATGGTCTTTTTCTGTTTTTTATTATATAATATAAAAAAACAGAAAGGTGGTAAATTATGACAGCAAATTATAAT